>JAEZMI010000172.1 GCA_023414975.1 Pseudomonadota bacterium
GCGCTCCCGCATCTGGCCCATCGTCGCCTTGATGCCCGGCGCGTCCTTCTCCGGCGCCAGTTCACGCAGGCTCCGGTCAGAGGCGAGCTCGATGTTCACCGAGAGCCGGTCTGCCCACAGCCCGGCCTGCTCGATGAGCCAGGGGCTCGCCTCCGGAATGGCCTTCAGATGGATGTAGCCCGCGAAGCCATGGTCGCGTCGCAGCGTGCGCGCGACGAGCATCATCTGCTCCATCGTGTAGTCGGGCGAGCGGATGATGCCGGACGAGAGGAACAGCCCCTCGATGTAGTTGCGCTTGTAGAAGCCGAGTGTGACGCGCACCACCTCGTCCACCGACAGCCGCGCCCGCGCCACGTTTGAGGAGCGGCGATTGATGCAATAGGCGCAGTCGAACAGGCAGTAATTGGTCAGCAGGATCTTCAGCAGCGACACGCAGCGCCCGTCCGGCGTGTAGGAATGGCAGATGCCGGCGCCCGTGGTCGAGCCGATGCCGTCCTTCTCGGCCTTGCGCCCCCGCGCGCCGGAAGAGGCGCAGGACGCGTCGTACTTTGCGGCATCGGCGAGGATGCCGAGCTTGGCCTTGAGGGTGTCATCCACGCGGAAACTCCTTCCGCGTTCACTTTATGTTCTCGGTGCAGGCGGTCAACCCCCGCCGGGTAGGGTGCGGGAGGCAGGCGTGCCCGGCCGCCGGGGCCGAGCACGCGCTAAGAAGTTTCAGGCGGCCTTCTTGGTCTTGGCGATCAGGTCGACGAAGCGGTCGAACAGATAGTGGCTGTCCTGCGGGCCGGGGCTCGCTTCCGGGTGATACTGGACCGAGAACACCGGCTTATCGGTCAGCTCGATGCCCGCATTGGAGCCATCGAACAGCGAGACATGGGTTTCGCGCGCCGAGGCCGGCAGGCTGTCGCGGTCGACCGCGAAACCGTGGTTCATCGAGGTGATCTCGACCTTGCCGGTGGTCATGTCCTTCACCGGGTGGTTCGCGCCATGATGACCCTGGTGCATCTTGACCGTGCGCCCGCCGACGGCGAGGCCGAGCATCTGATGGCCGAGGCAGATGCCGAAGGTCGGGATGCCCCGGTCGATGATGTCGCGAATCACCGGCACGGCATATTCGCCAGTCGCCGCCGGGTCGCCCGGACCGTTGGAGAGGAACACGCCATCCGGGTTCAGCGCCAGCACCTCCTCGGCGGTGGCGGTAGCGGGCACGACCGTCACTTTGCAGCCGGCGCGGGCGAGCAGGCGCAGGATGTTGCGCTTAATGCCGTAGTCGATGGCGACGACATGGTGCGTCGGGGCGGTCTGCTGGCCGTAGCCCTGCGGCCACTGCCAGGGGGTCTCGTCCCAGCTGAAGCGCTGGGCGCTCGTGACCATCGGCACAAGGTCCATGCCCTCGAGGCCCGGCCACGCCGCCGCTTCCTTCTTCAGCGCCTCCACATCGAACAGGCCGTCGGGGGCATGGGCGATCACCGCGTTCGGCATCCCGTTGTCGCGGATGAGCGCGGTGAGCGCGCGCGTGTCGATGCCGGAAATGGCGATGATGCCGCGCGCCTTCAGCCACTGGTCGAAATGACGGGTGGCGCGGTAGTTCGAGGGATCGGTGATGGCCGAGTGCAGCACCACGCCGCGCACGCCCGAGGCGCCGGCCATCGAGACCGTCTCGATGTCGTCCTCATTGGTGCCGACATTGCCGATATGGGGGAAGGTGAAGGTGATGATCTGCCCGGCATAGGAAGGATCGGTCAGCACTTCCTGGTAGCCTGTCATCGCCGTGTTGAAGCAAACCTCGCCGACCGCATGGCCGGTGGCGCCCAGCCCGAAGCCTTCGAGGATGGTGCCGTCGGCGAGGACGAGGAGGGCGGTCGGAAGGGGCTCGGCCCACACGTCGTCGCCGGAGAGCTGTTCAGCGCTGCCGCTCATCTGATCTTGTTCCCTGTCGTTGTGTGCCCTAATTAGTCCGTCGCCGCGCCGGACGCCAGCCTTGAGGCTGCGCATCTGTCCTTCGTCAAGCGGATGGCTGCGGCGAAAGCGCGGCCGGACGCCGAGGATGCGGTGGCCCGAAGGTTTCGAAACCGGTTTTCGGGGCGGATCAACCAACGCTTCGTGGGCGAGTGACGGCGCGGGGAGTCCTCCGTGACGCAGGCCTGCGGGCAGAAGCAAGGCGGACAAGGTGCTGCGCGACCAGATCAACACTTCGCTGAAGGAATCGATGAAGGCGGGCGACAAGGTCCGCCTCGGCACGCTTCGCCTCATCAACGCGGCGATCAAGGACCGTGACATCGAGGCGCGCGGCCACGGCAAGGACCCGCTGTCCGACGATGAGGTGCTGGGCCTGCTGACCAAGATGGTGAAGCAGCGTGAGGAATCCGCGAGGGTCTATGAGGAGGCGGGCCGCGCCGACCTCGCCACGCAGGAGCGCGAGGAAATCCGCGTCATCCAGGGCTTCCTGCCGGCCCAGATGAGCGATGCCGAGGCGCAGGCCGCCATCGCCGCCGTGATCGCCGAGATCGGTGCCCACGGCCTCAAGGACATGGGCCGCACCATGGCGGCGCTGAAGGAGCGCTATACGGGCGTGATGGATTTCGGCAAGGCCAGCGGCACGGTGAAGACGCTGCTGACGGCCTGACGCGCCCTCCGGGCGGCTTTCCTGCTTTCCCTGTGCGCGGTGTTGTCATGCCCCCCGTTTCCGAGACGCCGGCGACGCTGACCTGGGCGGGATGTTGGCGCGGCGCGCGGGCCATTGTGGCGGTCCTTCCCCCCGTTTTCGTGTTCGGCATCGCCTTTGGCATCGCCGCGCGCGGGGCGGGGCTGGAAGGGTGGGTCGCGGCCTTGATGAGCGTCGTCGTTTTCGCGGGGGCGGCCCAGTTCGCGGTGCTGGACCTGTGGACGACGCCGGTGCCGTGGCTGCCGCTGCTGGTGGCCACCTTCGCCATCAATGCGCGGCACATTCTGCTCGGCGCCTCGCTGCGGTCCCTGTGCCGGGGCATGGCACCCTGGAAGGTCTATGGCGCGATGACCCTGCTGAGCGATCTCAACTGGGCGGCGCTGATCGCCGCCGAGCGCAAGGGCGAGCGCGATCTCGGCTATCTCGTTGGCGGCGGCCTGGTGATGTGGGCGACCTGGGTGTCGGCGACGGTCATCGGCGCGGTCGCCGGCGGGCTGACGCTGGACGACGTGAAGACCTACGCGCTCGACCTCGTGCTGGTGGCCTTTTTCGCGACAACGCTTGTGGGTTTGCGGCGGGGGCGGGTGGACGATCTGCCCTGGCTGGTGGCGGGTCTGGCCGCCATGGGTGCCGTCTGGTTCCTGCCGCCCAACTGGCACGTCATGGTCGGCGGGCTTGCGGGCGGCCTCGCCGGTCTTCTCCGTGACGAACTGAAACGGGCGGATTGAACCTCGCATGAGCACCACCCACGCCCTGCTCGTCGTCTTCGCCATGGCGCTCGTCACCTATGCGACGCGGGCCGGCGGCATTTTCCTCGTCGGCTTCGTGCCGATGTCGGCCCGGACCGAGAGCTTCCTGCGCTATCTCGCCGGCGCGGTGCTGGTCGCGCTGGTGGTTCCGGCAACGGTGCGCGGGGGCGCCGCCGGCTATGTCGCGGTCGGCGTCGCTATTCTCGGCCGGCTGGTGCTGGGCAAGGCCCTGCCGGCCATCGCCCTCGGCATCCTCGCGGCGGCCCTGTGGCGCGCCTATGTCGGGGTGGGCTGAAGGCTGGGGACAGCGGGGATGATTCGCACCGGCTGGTCCGTAAACGGCTCTGGTGTGCGGGCTGTGAAGCGCCGGGCCGGTCAGCCTGCTATCATGCCCTTTCGCTCCGACGGATAATTGACCCCCCATGCGCTTCCCGCCCTCGTTCCTCGACGAGATTCGCGCCCGCCTTCCGGTCTCGGAGGTGGTGGGAAAGCGCGTGCAGCTGAAGAAGCAGGGCCGTGAATGGCGCGGCCTCTCGCCCTTCAACCCCGAGAAGACGCCTTCCTTCTATGTGAACGACCAGAAGGGCTTCTATCACTGCTTCTCCTCCGGCAAGCACGGCGACCAGTTCGACTTCCTCATGGAGGTCGAGGGGCTGCCTTTCCCAGAGGCGGTGGAGCGGCTCGCGGGCATGGCGGGGCTGCCCATGCCCGTTCAGTCGCGCGAGGAGGAGAAGCGCGAGAGCCGGCGCAAGACGCTGCATGAGGTGATGGAGCTCGCCACCAAATTCTTCGAGGCGACGCTGCAGAACCGCGCCGGGGCGAAGGGCCGGGGCTATCTGGCCGACCGCGGCCTCGGCCCGGCGACGCAGCAGCGTTTCCGCCTCGGCTACGCCCCGCCCGACCGTTACGCGCTGAAGGAGGCGCTGGGCGGCAAGGGCGTGCCTGTGGAGGACATGATCGAGGCGGGCCTGCTCATCGCCGCCGACGACATCCCCATTCCGTATGATCGCTTCCGCGACCGCGTGATGTTCCCCATCACCGATCTGCGCGGCCGCGTCGTCGCCTTTGGCGGGCGGGCGCTGGAGAAGGACGTCTCGGCCAAGTACCTGAATTCGCCGGAGACCTCGCTCTTCCACAAGGGCTCGCTGCTCTATAACGGCTTCAACGCCCGCGCCGCCGCGCATAAAGGCGCACCGGTCATCGCGGTGGAGGGCTATGTCGACGTCATCGCCCTGGTCGAGGCCGGCTTTGCCGGCGCCGTCGCTCCCCTCGGCACGGCGCTGACGGAGGACCAGCTCAGCCTGCTCTGGAAGATGGCCTCCGAGCCGGTCCTGCTGTTCGACGGCGACAAGGCCGGCCGCCGCGCCGCCTATCGCGCGCTCGATCTCGCCTTGCCGCATCTGAAGCCCGGCATGAGCCTGTCCTTCGGCACCTTGCCGGAGGGACAGGATCCCGACGACCTCGTCCGCGCCGGCGGGCGCGAGGCGGTGGATTCGGTGCTGGCCCAGGCCCGCCCGCTGGCCGATGTGCTCTGGGAGCGCGAGCTGGACAGCGCCAGCGTCGACACGCCCGAGCGCCGCGCCGCGCTCGAGGCGCGCATCGGCGAGATCGTCCGCGTCATCGCCGACGAGACCGTGCGCAAGCATTACCGCGCCGAGCTGCTGGACCGGTTCCGCCGCCTGTTCGCCCCGACCTTCGCCGGCAGTGGCGGCGGGCGGCGCGAGCCGGGCCGCTTCGGCACCCGCTTCGCCGGCCGCGGCGGGGCGGGGGAGCGCCGGGGACTCGGCGGGCGCGGTGCGGCCG
>JAEZMI010000252.1 GCA_023414975.1 Pseudomonadota bacterium
GTCATGGCGACGCCGGTGGCGAGGAAGGCGCCGAAGGCCTGGCCGGCGGTGCCGGTCAGATGGATGTTGATCGTGTCGTCCGGCAGGCCGGCATCGCCATAGCGCTTGGCCACCTCGCCCGAGAGCATGGCGCCGACGGAACGGTTGATGCTCTTGATCTCGCTATGGATCACCACCTTCTCGCCGCTCTCCAGCGCCGGCATGGCCTGGTGGATCAGCGTGCGGTCGAGCACGTGATGGATCGGGTGGTTCTGGCGCTCGGTGTGGTAAATCGCGATCTCGGGGCCGACCTCGGGCTTGGCGAAGACGCGGCTGAAGTCCAGCCCCTTGGCCTTCCAGTGCTCGATCGCCTCGCGCTGGTCGAGCCAGTCGGAGCGGCCGACCAGCTCGTTGAAGCTGGCGATGCCCATCGACGCCATGATCTCCCGCACTTCCTCGGCGACGAAGAAGAAGTAGTTGATCACGTGCTCGGGCGTGCCCTTGAAGCGCTTGCGCAGGACGGGGTCCTGCGTCGCAACGCCCACCGGGCAGGTGTTGAGGTGGCACTTGCGCATCATGATGCAGCCCGCCGCGATGAGCGGCGCGGTGGAGAAGGCGAAATCGTCCGCCCCGAGCAGCGCGCCGATCACCACGTCCCGCCCGGTGCGCAGGCCGCCGTCGACCTGCAGGGCGATGCGCCCGCGCAGGTTGTTCAGCACCAGCGTCTGATGCGCTTCGGCAAGCCCCATCTCCCACGGCGAGCCCGCGTGCTTGATGGCGGTGAGCGGCGAGGCGCCCGTGCCCCCCTCGAAGCCGGAAATGGTGATGTGGTCGGCGCGCGCCTTGGCGACGCCCGCCGCGACCGTGCCGACGCCCACCTCGGAGACCAGCTTCACCGAGATGTCGGCTTCCGGGTTGACGTTCTTCAGGTCGTAGATGAGCTGCGCCAGGTCCTCGATCGAGTAGATGTCATGATGCGGCGGCGGCGAGATGAGGCCGACGCCCGGCGTCGAGTGGCGCACCTTGGCGATCACCGCGTCGACCTTGTGGCCGGGCAGCTGGCCGCCTTCACCGGGCTTGGCGCCCTGCGCCATCTTGATCTGGATCATGTCGGCATTGACGAGGTAGTCCGCCGTCACGCCGAAGCGGCCGGACGCCACCTGCTTGATCGCCGAGCGCATGGAATCGCCATTCGCCAGCGGCTTGAAGCGTGTCGCCTCCTCGCCGCCCTCGCCGGTGTTCGACTTGCCGCCGATGCGGTTCATCGCAATGGCGAGCGTGGTGTGCGCCTCCCGCGAGATCGAGCCGAACGACATGGCGCCGGTGACGAAGCGCTTGACGATCTCGACCGCCGGCTCGACCTCGTCGAGGGCGATCGGCGCGCGGCCGAGCTCCTCCGCCTGCCGGATGCGGAACAGCGAGCGCACGTTGAGCGTCTTGGCGCCGGCCTCGTTCACCAGCTTGGCGAAGTGGCGGTACTTGTCCTGCGCGTTGCCGCGCACCGCGTGCTGGAGCACCGCGACCGTTTCGGGGTCCCAGGCATGCTCCTCGCCGCGCAGGCGGAAGGCGTAGTCGCCGCCGACATCGAGCGAGGTGCGGTACACCAGCGCGTCGCCGAAGGCGTCGCGGTGGCGCATCGCCGTTTCCTCGGCGATTTCCGCGAGGCCGATGCCGCCGATGGAGGAGGCGGTGCCGGAGAAGTACTTCGCGATCACCTCGGTCGACAGGCCGACCGCGTCGAAGATCTGCGCGCCGCAATAGGACTGGTAGGTCGAAATGCCCATCTTCGACATGACCTTGAGCAGGCCCTTGTCGATCGACTTGATGTAGCGCTTGACGATCTCGTACTCGTCGACCTCCTCGGGAATGTCGACGCGCATGTCGATCATCGTCTCGAAGGCGAGATAGGGGTTGATCGCCTCGGCGCCGTAGCCCGCCAGACAGGCGAAGTGGTGCACCTCGCGCGCCTCGCCCGTTTCCACCACGAGGCCGACCGAGGTGCGAAGCCCCTTGCGGATGAGGTGGTGGTGAACCGCGGCCGTCGCCAGCAGCGAGGGAATCGGGATCCGGTCCGGCCCGACCAGGCGGTCGGACAGGATGATGATGTTGTAGCCGCCATGCACCGCCGCCTCGGCGCGCTCGCACAGGCGCTCGACCGCATCCTCCATGCCCGCCGCGCCCTTGTCGGACGGGTAGGTGATGTCGAGCGTGCGCGTGTCGAAGCGCTCTTCCATGAAGCCGATGGAGCGGATCTTCTCCAGATCCTCATTGGTGAGGATCGGCTGGCGCACCTCCAGCCGCTTGCGGCGCGAGTTGCCTTCGAGGTCGAATATGTTCGGCCGCGGCCCGATGAAGGAGACGAGGCTCATCACCAGCTCCTCGCGGATCGGGTCGATCGGCGGGTTGGTGACCTGGGCGAAGTTCTGCTTGAAATAGGTGAAGAGCGACTTCGAGCGCTTCGACAGCGGCGAGATGGGCGTGTCCGTGCCCATGGAGCCGACCGCCTCCTGGCCGGTGGTCGCCATCGGCGCCATCAGCAGCTTCAGGTCTTCCTGCGTGTAGCCGAACGCCTGCTGGCGATCGAGCAGCGACACGTCGGTGCGCACCTCGCGCGCTTCCACCGAGCGCAGCTCCTCCAGCACGAGCTGGGTGCGCTTCAGCCACTCCTTGTAGGGATGCGCGCGGGCAAGCGTCGTCTTCACCTCCTCGTCGGGGACGAGGCGGCCTTCCTCCATGTCGACCAGCAGCATCCGGCCCGGCTGAAGGCGCCACTTGGTGACGATCTGGTCCTCGGGGAAGGTGAGCACGCCCATTTCCGAGGCAAGCACGATCTTGTCGTCGGTGGTGACGAGATAGCGCGCCGGGCGCAGGCCGTTGCGGTCGAGCGTGGCGACGATCTGGCGCCCGTCGGTGGCGACGATCGCGGCCGGGCCGTCCCACGGCTCCATCATGGCGGCGTGGTACTCGTAGAAGGCGCGGCGCTCGTCATCCATCAGCGGGTTGCCCGCCCAGGCTTCGGGCACGAGCATCATCGCCGCATGCGGCAGCTCGTAGCCGCCCTGCACGAGGAATTCGAGCGCGTTGTCGAAGCAGGCGGTGTCCGACTGGCCCTCATAGGAGATCGGCCAGAGCTTGGAGATGTCGTTGCCGAACAGCTCGGAATCGACGGAGGCCTGGCGGGCCGCCATCCAGTTCACGTTGCCGCGCAGCGTGTTGATCTCGCCGTTATGGGCGACCATCCGGTAGGGATGGGCCAGCGACCAGGCCGGGAAGGTGTTGGTCGAGAAGCGCTGGTGGACGAGGGCGACGGCGCTCTCGAACATGGGGTCGTGCAGGTCGGCATAATAGGCGCCGAGCTGGTCGGCGTTGAACATGCCCTTGTAGACGATGGTGCGGCAGGACAGCGAGACGACGTAATAGCCGGCCGTGCGCGGGTCCTTGGCGTCATAGACCGCGTTGGAGACGACCTTGCGCAGGATGAACAGCCGGCGCTCGAACTCGTCCTCGCTCTGGGTCTGGTCGCCCCGGCCGATGAAGACCTGGATGTGCTTGGGTTCCGTCGGCAGCACGGTGTGGCCGAGCGAGGAGTTGTCGGTGGGCACGTCGCGCCAGCCGAGCAACACCCGGCCTTCCTCGGCGACGACACGCTCGAAGGTTTCGCGGACGATCCGCTGGCCTTCCGGGTCCTGCGGCAGGAACACATGGCCGACCGCATACTCGCCCGGTTCGGGCAGGCCGAAGCCGAGCTTCGCCGCTTCCTTGGCGAAGAAGCGATGCGGGATCTGCACCAGCATGCCCGCGCCGTCGCCGGCGCGCGGGTCCGCGCCCACCGCGCCGCGATGCTCGAGGTTCAAGAGGATGCGCAGGCCGTCCTGCACGATCGCGTGCGACTTGCGGCCCTTGATGTCGGCGATGAAGCCGACGCCGCAGGAATCCTTCTCGTTGCGCGGATCATAAAGACCCTGGGCGGCCGGAAGGCCGGGGTCGATATGGGAAATGGTCGGGTGGGAAATGGCTTTCGCAGCGGCGCGATCAATCGCGGCCGGACGAACCGATGCCTCGCCGATCATGCGCGCGGCGCCACCGCCAAGTTCCTCACTCATCCCCGTATCTCCCTTCGGGTCTTGCTTGCGGCCTGCCGGAGACTTTCCGTTTACCGCAGGGCGCTCTCCCATGCGGATGCAGGCCGTTCTCATAATGACGCGAGTTATGGCCCCGCCAAGCGTTGCTTCCTGCGCTGCAGAGCGGCGGCCTCTCAACATGATAGGACAGCATGGCTTCCCTATCAATCGCGAAGATGCCAGAATTGCCGCTCGCGCACAAGCGTCGTTACATAGCCTGCCGCGGCGAATTTTGCGACTTGTTGCGGACAGGCCCCCGTTCCGCGCAACGAACGGTAAGGCCACGTGATTCCGCACGCAATGCTCTTGCCCGTGATCGGCCGCCATCCATCCGCCCCTTTTGCACCGGCGCCCGTGTCGGGGCCACCGGTGCGGGCCGTGGCGTCGGGCTGCCCAAGGTCACGCGAGCCTCGCGCAAGTCTTAACGTGTGAGGTGCCCAAAGGGCGGTCGCCGAAGTCTCCCGCGCGTTGCGGGAGCGGCCCCCACCCCCGTCGTCCCGTCCCTGCCGCAATCGCGCGCTGTTATGCCGCTTCGGAATATGTCCTCGGAGGCCTCGATGCCCGCCCCTCTGGTCCGCGCCCGGCCCCGCTCGCGGGACCTCCTCCTGGCTGCCGCCCTTGCGGTCGTCGCCGTGCCCGCGGCGGCGCAGCCTTACAACCGTCCTTACGGGCAACCCGTTGTCGTGCCGTATGTCGGTATGGACCTGAACCAGTACTACGCGCCGGGTCCGGCCGATTACAACGCGCCGCCGGTCGGCCTGCCGCCGCAGGATGTCGAGCCCATGCTGCGCTCCATGGGCATGAGCAATGTGAGCCCCGTGCAGGCCGGCGGCAATCTTTACGCGGTCGACGCGACCGATGCGGGCGGCATGCGCCAGCGCCTGCGCATCGACGTCAATAGCGGGCAGATCATCTCCATGATTCCGCTCGGCCCGGACACGAGCATGACCGGCTACGGCGCGGGCCCGCGCAGCAATGGCGGCTGGAACCCGCCGCCGGCGTCATTGAACGTGCCGAGCGGAATCGCGCCCTCGGGCGCCCAGCCGACACGGGCTCCGGCCCCCCTCGCGCTGCCGGCCCGGCCGCCGCTGCCTCCCACGCGCCAGCCGGAGCTCGCCGCCGTGCCGCCGGCCGCGCAAGCACCGGAAGCC
>JAEZMI010000271.1 GCA_023414975.1 Pseudomonadota bacterium
GGCCCTCACCGGCCCGGCAAAGGCGGCGGGCGTCGTGCCATGACCCTTTTGCTGGTATGTCACGCCACGCCGCTTCCGGCGCTCGATGGCATGGTCGCGGGCATGTTTGCCGCCGCGCGCGGCGCCACTCTGGTCACGCTGACCGGCGGCGGGGCCGGCCATGGACGCTTTGACTGCGCACAGCATGTTCTCGCCCATGGCGAACTCGCAGCCAATGGCTTGATCTGGGCGGAGCGGGCGTCGGGACGAGCGGTGCCCGCGCCGGTCGATCGCGGCGCGGTGGTACGTTTCCCTGGGACGGTCGTCGTGCCACTGAATCCGGCGCTGCCCGCTCATGCGGAGGCGCAA
Organism: Pseudomonadota bacterium; assembly: GCA_023414975.1. Taxonomy (GTDB): domain Bacteria; phylum Pseudomonadota; class Alphaproteobacteria; order Rhizobiales; family Xanthobacteraceae; genus Ancylobacter. Next base: position 349 of record JAEZMI010000271.1, read on the forward strand.
ACGCGCCTTCTCGCCACCGCCGCCCGTGCGGGTCGTCCGGTCGAGCTTTTCGTGGTGAGTGAGGTGGACGATGTGTACATCTTGCGCGCCGCCACGGACCAGAGCGTGGTGGGGCGCTGGCGCCTCGACGCCTATGGCCGGCCAATCGCCGCCGAAACCGTGACGCTCGGCGACGAGGCTCTGCGGGTGCTGCTGGTGGGACCGGAGGATCACCAGCGCGAGGTCTACCCGGCAACCATCGCTGCCCTCGGCGATGCTGCCGAAGTGCTGGGCCTCCGGCTCGATCTGCGCTTCGTTGATCCGCGCGAGGAACTCAACTGGGAGCGGCTGATCGGGGAGGTCGACGGGCTGGTTCTGCCCGGAGGCTCGGACATGGAACAGGTGCCGGGCCAGATCGAGGCCGCCCGCGCCGCCATCCGCCGCGATGTGCCGACGGTCGGGCTCTGCCTGGGGATGCAGACCATGGCGACGGCGGTGGCGCAGGAGATCTGCGGCCTCAACGACGTCAACCTCGCCGAGGCCGACCCGGAGGCGCAGACAAAGAGCTTCGTGCGCCTGCATGATGAGTACAACCGGCCCATGCACCGGCTCGGGCTCCAATCCTGCCGCCTGACGCCCGGCAGTCGTCTTGCCGCCTTGGCCGGCGGCGCGGGGCTCGACGTGCTCTGCAACCACCGCTTCGTGCTGAACACGGCGCTGGAACCGCGTCTTGTCGAGGCGGGGCTGGTCGTCTCCGCCCGGCAGGCCGGGAACGATCATGCCGATGCCATCGAGGTGCCGGCGCTGCGCTTCTTCCTCGCCATGCAGGGCCATCCCGAACTGTCGAGCAGACCCGACAGACCCCACCCGCTTTTCACCGGATTCCTTGCCGCGCTGACGCGCTGACCTCGAACGCGGGCTGGGGCATACCAGCACCACGCGGAGCTCAACCCTGACGGGCCATCTCCATGGCGGCGTCGCCGTCGATGATGAGACCGTTGACGATGCCGCTGGCGAGCAGCGCGGTGGCGGCGCGCGTCTTTTCCGGGCTTGCCACCATCAGCACCACATTAAGCCCGCGCAGCACATCGAAGGGGACCGCGAGCGTGCGCTCATTGAGCGGATGGTCGACCGGACGTCCCTGCGCATCGAAGAAGATGCCGTTGGTGTCACCCACCGCCCCTGCCCGGTGCAGGCTTTCAAGGTCGGCTCCGGCGAGCATCCCCTGCCGGCGCAGCAGAGCGCCTTCTTCCAGTTCGCCGACGCTGATCATGCACAGCGTCGCGGTCTCGGCGATGGCCAGCGCCTTCGCCACCTGGCGCTGGGAGAGCAGCACCTGCTTGTCCTCCACCGTGTCGGCAATGAACGGCACCGGCAGGAAATAGCCTTCGCCGCCCGTGCGCTTGGCGAGGGTATGAACCAGCTCGAACGGGTTGAAGGCGGAATTCGCGGTCAGCGAGCCCATCAGCGAGATGAACCGGGCACCCGGCGCACTGACGCCGGCCATATGCAGCGTCATCTGTTCCAGCGTCCGGCCCCAGCCGAGCCCGACCGTTGCCGGCTCCTCGCGGGCGAGATGGGCGCGCAGGTGATTGGCGCCGAGCAGCCCGACCGCGCGAAAGGCGACCTTCTGGGCCGGAGAGAGCCCGGAGCGGTCGCCCGCCTCCGGCGACGACTGACGGGCGGGGGTGAGATCGAGGGCCGGCGTCGCCTGGCAGAAATCGAGCCCGTAGCGGCGCCGCAGCATTTCCTCGATCGGCACCATGCCGGCGAGCTGGCGGTCGACAGTGATCGATACCACCCCCTCCTCCAGCGCGTCAGCCAGCAGGCGGTTGACCCGCGCCCGCGTCAGCCCGAGACGGTCGGCGGTCTCGGCCTGGTTCAGGCCCCCCACATGATAGAGCCAGGCGGCCTTCACCATCAGCGTATCGTCGGTCTCGTCCATTATGCCTCGTGCATCGTTCCGCGTGACAAATGTAATTCATCTTGACGTTTGTATCGAGCCTGACCTAGCCTCTCCGCAACGCCCGACAGAGGCGGTCGACACATCCTGCGCCAGGCCGGCGCAGTTAGGGAGAGACTGTAAAATGCCATTCCGAGCAATGAAGAACTGCGTCCTCGGCGCTGTTGCCGCCGCGACCGTGATGGCGGCGGTGCCGGCCTTCGCGCTGGACATCGCCTGGGTGCATTCCAACGCCGCGGCCCAGTCCGAGCAGCGGGTAAAGGCCGGCTTCCAGGCCTGGCTGAAGGAGACGGGCAAGTCCGACTGGAAGGTGTCCTATCTCGACAGCGGCGGCTCGGGCGAAAAGACCGCCGCCAATATTCAGGACGCGGCCTCGCGCGGCGTCGGCGCCATCATCGTGACGATGGCGGACCTGCGCGCCTCTTCCGCCGCCATCAAGGAGGCGGCCGCCCAGAAGATCCCGATCTTCACCGTCGACAGCGGCTCGGTGGACGGCACGCTGGTGGATGTCACCACCAACAACTGGGCGATGAGCGCCACCGTCTCGCCCTTCTTCCTCAACGAACTCGGCAAGAACGCCAAGATCATCTTCCTGCGCATGGCCGAGCATCACGGCACCCGCAAGCGCGGCGAGACGATGGCCACTGTGCTGAAGGAATACCCGGACGTGAAGGTGCTCGCCGAGCACAATATCGACTACACGGCCTTCTTCGAGGACACGACCCGCTCGATGCAGGACTATGTGACCCGTTTCGGCGACCAGATCGACGGCGTGTGGGCACCCTGGGACGAACCCGCCCAGGCCGCGCTGAACGCGCTGAAGGCCGGCGGCAACACCCACGCCAAGGTCATCGGCATTGACGGCCACCCTCAGGCGATCGCCGAAGTGTGCAAGCCCGGCAGCCAGATGATCGCCACCATCAGCCAGCCCTTCGAGAAGATGGGCGCGCAGACCGGCGAGTGGATCGAGGAGATCGTGGTCGAGAAAATGCCGGCCAGCGACGTCATTCCCTCCAAGGTCGTCTATCTCGACGCCCCCCTCGTCACCAAGGCCAACTGCAAGGACTTCCTCCCGAAGTGAGCGCCTAACAGCCGGCGCGACACGGCGCCGGCCGTCTCCTTTCGGCAATGGAGGCAGTTGCCATGGCCATCGAACTCACCGACATAACCATGGACTATCCGGGCACGCGGGCACTCGACCGCGTGAGCGTCGCCTTTCGCACCGATGAGGTCCACGGGCTGATCGGGGAAAACGGCGCGGGAAAGACCACGTTGGTGTCGATTCTCGGCGGCAGCCGCCTGCCGACCGGCGGCCGGATGAGGGTTGATGGAGCCGAGGTCCGTCTCGCCTCGCCAGGCGACGCGCTGGCGCGCGGCATCGCCCATGTCTCGCAGGAAGGCAGCCTTGTGCCGAGCCTCACCGGCGCGGAGAATATTCTGCTCGGCGGTGAACCGCGCTATCCCGGAGGCATCGTCCGGCGCGGAGCCCTGCGCGAGGAAGCCCGCGCCCTTCTGGCGCGCTGGTTTCCCGACCTCACCATCGCCCTCGACCAGCCGGTCGAGACGCTGCCTTACGCCGACCAGAAGATCATCGAGATCGTCCGAGCCCTGCGGGGCGAGATCTGCATCGTTATTCTCGACGAGCCGACGGCGACGCTGCCGGCGCGCGAAAAGGAGCGGCTCTGGGCGATCATCCGCCGTCTGCCGACGCAGGGTGTCGGCGTCGTGCTGATCAGCCATTTCCTGTCGGAGATTCTCGCGCTCTCGGACCGCATCACCGTGCTGCGCGACGGCCGCCTGATCCGCACCTTCCCCGCCGCCGGAGCGAGTGAGGGGGAATTGACGGCGCTCATGCTGCAGCGCGGGATGGGCCCGTCGGACGGTGCGGGTCCTCAGCGGCGCGGCAAGGGCCTGGGCGGACCGGTCGTCGCAGTGTCGGACTGGCGCATCCCGGAAGCGGAGGCTTCCTCTTTCCATATCCGGGCGGGCGAGATCGTCGGCCTCATCGGCCTCACCGGCTCCGGTCATTTCCCCTTCGCCCGCTCGCTCTATGACGCGCCTGACCTTCTCGGGGGCACGCTGCGCCTTGGGGGCGAGCCGGTGCCGCGCATCGCCGCTCACGAGATGCGCCGACGCGGCGTCGCCTTCGTGCCCGATCACCGCATGATCCATTCGCTGATCGGCGAGTGGAGCGCGCGGGAGAACCTCGCCATGGTGCATCCGCAAGCCGGCGCCTGGCGCTCGCTCGGCATTCTGCGTCCCCGCCGGGAAGCCGCCGAGGCGCGTGCGGTCATGGGTCGCCTTCTGGTCAAGGCCTCCTCGACCGAGCAAGCGGTCGGGGAACTCTCCGGCGGCAACAAGCAGAAAATCTCGATCGGCAAATGGCTCTACGGCGCCAGGGGCCACTACCGGCTGATGATCTTCATCGAGCCGACCGAGGGTGTGGATATCGGCGCCAAGCGCGAAATCCACGATCTGCTGCGCGGCCTCGCCGCTGAAGGTACGGCGATCCTCGTCGCGTCCTCCGATCTCATCGAGATCGCGGACCTCTCCACCCGCGTCGTTCCTTTCGTCAACGGGCAAGCCCTCGGAGACCTCGCATGGCCCAACTTCTCGGAACAGAGTTTCATCGCCGCGATGTCGGGGGCGCGGGCATGAGGACTTACACCGGCACTGACGCCAGCGCAACCGTCGCGACGCCGCGCGCCGGCGAGGCCGCCCGTCAGCGTAGGCAGCTCTTCCTGCGCTATTCCACGCTGGTCGTTCTGGTCCTGCTGTTCATCGGCTTCTCGCTGGGCGTCGACCGCTTTCTGACGACCTCGAACCTGCTGAACATCCTCCAGC
>JAEZMI010000290.1 GCA_023414975.1 Pseudomonadota bacterium
TGCCGCGCTGCGCGCGCTCGACATTGTAGTCGGCCGCCTGCAGCAGCTTGAGGATGATGTTCTCGACGTCCTCGCCGACATATCCCGCCTCGGTGAGCGTCGTCGCGTCCGCCATGGTGAAGGGCACGTCGAGGATGCGGGCCAGCGTCTGCGCGAGCAGCGTCTTTCCCGAACCCGTCGGCCCGATCAGCATGATGTTTGACTTGGCGAGCTCCACGTCACCGGCGTGCTTGGTGGCATGGTTCAGGCGCTTGTAGTGGTTATGCACCGCCACCGACAGGACGCGCTTCGCGTGGAACTGGCCGATCACGTAATCGTCCAGAACCTTGCAGATTTCCTTCGGGGTCGGGATGCCGTCGCGGGACTTCACCAGCGAGGATTTGTTTTCCTCGCGAATGATGTCCATGCACAGCTCGACGCATTCATCGCAGATGAACACGGTCGGTCCTGCAATAAGCTTGCGGACCTCGTGCTGGCTCTTGCCGCAGAACGAGCAATAAAGGGTGTTCTTGCTGTCGCCGCCGCCAACCTTGCTCATGCGTCTCTCCGTCCGCTCGGCGGTCCAGGGGTTTCCTGATCCCGCCCCAGTCTCGCAGGCCGCCGCGGGCCTCCAAGGGGGGAGAAACGCGACGGCTCAATGGGCCGTCAAAAGGAAGCGACTTAAGGGTCCAACCGTTCCTGCTAGCCAAGCACGCTAGCGGCGGAGCGATCAAGAAGGCATTCACGTCATCCCCGCCTTCGCGGTTAGGCGCCTGCCCCGTCGTCCCCCTGTCACACCTCCTGGCGACACTGCACTGTCATGACATGCAAGCGCGATACCGCGCCGCACGCAACCCCGCGCTTCAACTCGTCGCGGGATCGCCCTGCATATAGGAAGCCGGCGTGGCTTCCGAAACACGCACCTTAAAGCGCGTCACGCTTTCGCGGAGGCGTCGTCCGGGCGCTTGTCGATCACTTTGTCGATAAGACCGAAGGCCTTGGCGGCATCGGCGGTCATGAAGTTGTCGCGCTCCAGCGCGTCCTCCACCGCCTTCAGGTCCTGGCCGGTGTGCTTCACGTAGATTTCGTTGAGCCGCTTCTTGAGGCTCTCGACTTCCTTGGCGTGGATCAGGATGTCCGTCACCTGGCCCTGGAAACCGCCGGAGGGCTGATGCACCATGATTCGCGCGTTCGGCAGGGCGAAGCGCATGTCCTTCTCGCCGGCGGTCAGCAGCAGCGAGCCCATGGAGGCCGCCTGGCCGATGCACAGCGTCGACACGGCCGGCTTGATGAACTGCATCGTGTCGTAGATCGCGAGGCCCGACGTCACCACTCCGCCGGGGGAGTTGATGTACATCGAGATTTCCTTCTTCGGGTTCTCCGCCTCGAGGAACAGGAGCTGCGCGACCATCAGGGTCGCCATCCCGTCCTCGACCGGGCCGGTCAGGAAAATGATGCGCTCTTTCAGAAGGCGCGAATAAATGTCGTAGGACCGCTCGCCCCGGTTGGTCTGCTCGACCACCATGGGGACCAGGTAATTCATATAAGTATCAATAGGGTCACGCATATTTCGATCCTCGGCGGGCCGGCGCCCCTGCGCCGCCCGCGAATCCATCCCGCCCCACAATAAAGCGAAAGCGCGTCCCTACCAGCCCCGAGGGCCGGTGCGCCGCGGATGGCGCGCGCGGGAGACGATCCCGCGCGGACCTTCCGCAGCCGTCATCAGGCCTTGTCGGCCTCATCCTCGGCGTAGAGTTCCTCGCGGGTGACGGGAACCTCGTTGACCGTGGCGAGGTCGAGCAGGAAGTCGACGACCTTCTCCTCGAAGATCGGCGCACGCAGGCTGGCGAGGGCCTGGGCGTTCTTGCGATAGAACTCCCACACCTGCTGCTCCTGCCCGGGGAACTGACGGGCGCGCTCGACGACGGCGCGGGTGACCTCGTCGTCGGTCACCTGGATGTTGTTCTTCTCACCGATTTCCGCAAGCACCAGGCCGAGACGAACGCGACGCTTGGCGATCTTGTCGTAGTCGGCACGGGCCTCCTCCTCGGTGGTGCCCTCGTCGGCGAAGCTGCGCTTCTGGTTTTCCATCTCGGACGTGACCGAGCTCCAGATGCCGTCGAATTCCTGCTGGGCGAGGGTCGGGGGCACGTCGAACTGGTGCAGGCCGTCGAGCGCGTCGAGCAGGCGGCGCTTCACCTTGGCGCGGCTCTGGGCGTTGTGCTCCTGGGCGATGCGGCTCTTCACCTGCTCGCGCAGCGCCGCCATGTCGTCCATGCCGAGCGACTTGGCGAACTCGTCGTCCAGCGCCAGCTCGCCGGGCGCCTCGATCTTGGAGGCGGTCACCTCGAAGGCGGCGGCCTTACCGGCCAGCTGCGCGGCCTGGTAGTTCTCCGGGAAGGTGACGTTGACCGTGCGGGTCTCGCCTACCTTGATGCCGACCAGCTGCTCCGCGAAGCCGGGGATGAAGCTGTTGGAGCCGAGCACGACCGGGATGTCCTCGCCCGAGCCGCCCTCGAACTTCTCGCCGTCGATCGAACCGACGAAGGACACGGTGACGCGGTCGCCATTGGCGGCCTCGCCGCCTTCCTTGGCGGTGTAGGGACGGTTCGCCTCGGCGATGCGGTTCACGGTCTCGTCGACCTCGGCGTCGGTCACGGCGAGCACCGGCTTGTCGAGCGTGATCGACTTGAAGTCGCCGAGCTCGATGGCCGGCAGCACCTCGATGCCGACGGTGTAGGACAGGTCGGCCTTGCCCTCGATCACCTCGTTCACCGCCGCCTCGTCCTGCGGCAGCTCGACCTTCGGCTGCATGGCCAGCTTGAAGCCGTTGTCGTCGATGATCTTGGAGTTGGCCTCGTTCACCGCCTGGTCGATCACCTCGGCGAGGACGGACTTGCCATAGAGGCGCTTGAGATGGGCGACCGGCACCTTGCCCGGGCGGAAGCCGTTGATGCGCACCTTGTCCTTCATCTCGCTGAGGCGGGCGGTCGCCTTGGCGTCCAGTTCGGCGGCCGGCAGAACCACGCGATATTCGCGCTTGAGCCCTTCGGCGAGGAGTTCGGTGACCTGCATGTTCAATCGGCCTTCGTCGTGTGAGCCGCGCGGACGCGGCGTTCTCGTCTGGTTATGCGAGGCCACGGCGCTTGCGCGTCGCTCGTCCTCGTCGGTGAAAATTCGGTCGGGAGGCTCCGGGGTGCCGGAAAAACTGGTGCGGGCGGAGGGACTCGAACCCCCACATCTTGCGACACTGGAACCTAAATCCAGCGCGTCTACCAGTTCCGCCACGCCCGCGGACACGCCGGACACCCCGATTCCGCAAGCTGCGGAGATAGCAAGGCGCGCGGACGCGTGCACCCGAAAAGATGCCGCCAGCCGGGTGCGGGCTTATAGCACGGCGATGCCGCAGCGCCAGCCCTAAAACCGCGCACGGTTGCGCGATCCGGACGGCGCGCGCAATGGTGCGCGGCGGCGGGCGCGGCGGGCCTCAGCCGGGGGCGCCGAGACGGGTGAACAGCCGCCCATAGACGGGCCGCAGCGCCTCGATCAGATCATCCGCCACCAGCCCCGGCCCGGCCTCCCGCGCGGCCTCCCCATGCAGCCACACCGCGGCACAGGCGGCCTCGAAAGGCGCCATGCCCTGCGCCAGCAACCCGCCG
>JAEZMI010000413.1 GCA_023414975.1 Pseudomonadota bacterium
CCCTGATCGAGGGCGGCTGGCCGGCGGAAACGCTGCTGATCACCGTGGTGCGCGACAAGCAGGGCGACGGGCATTCCGTGCTCACCGTCGTCACGGACCAGGGCGATCTGGTGCTCGACAATCAGGAGGCGGCAATCAAGCTGTGGAACGAGACCGGCTACCGCTTCGTGAAGCGGCAGGCGCAGGGTTTCCCGGACCGCTGGGTGTCGCTTGGCGACGTGCTGGCGCCCGCCACGGTCGGCCAGAACTGAGGGCGAGGCGCGGGGCCTGCCCGGTCAGTCGACCCGCGTCAGGCCGTCGGCAAAGCGCCGCCAGTTACGCACATAATGCGCCGCCGTGCCGTGGATGCGCGCGGCCATCGCCTCATCCAGCGTGCGGATGACCTTGGCGGGCGCGCCGACGATGAGGGAGTTGTCGGGGAATTCCTTGCCTTCCGTCACCAGCGCGCCGGCCCCGACGAGGCAGTTGCGGCCGATGCGGGCGCCGTTCAGCAGCGTGGCGCCCATGCCGATCAGGCTGTTCGCGCCGATCGTGCAGCCATGCAGCATCGCCTTGTGGCCGATGGTGCAGTCCGCGCCGATGCTCATCGGGAAGCCGGGGTCGGTGTGGAGCACGCACAGCTCCTGGATGTTCACCCGCTCCCCGATGCTGATGCGCTCATTGTCGCCGCGGATCACCGAGCCGAACCACACGCTCGCCTCGTCGCCCAGCGCCACATGGCCGATCACTTCGGCGGTGGAGGCGATCCAGAAGCGGCCGGGCGCCGGCAGTTCCGGCGCCACCCCGTCCAGCGCATAGACCGGCATCGGCGCTCCCCCGGCCTCAGTCCTCGAGATCGGTGTCGAGGATGGCCATCTGGAAGTTGTAGGAGAGGTCGCCGTCTTCCTTGTCCTCGAACAGGACGCCGATGAACTCATCGCCCAGATACACCTCCGCCGAGTCCTTCTTCTTCGGACGGCCGACGACGCGGATCTGCGTGTTGTTGAAGAGGCGCCGCATATAGGTCTGGACGCGCTCGAAGTCCTTCTTTTCCAAAATCCGTGCTCCGCAAAGGATGGGTTGGGCGGCAGCCTTGCCATGCCGGGCGGCGGCGCGCAACCCGCCGCGCCCGTGCGCGGGGCGCCGCCAGGCACTTCAGATCGCCCGCTTCGGATCGCCCGGCTTCAGATCGCCCGGCGTCAGATCGCCTCGCCGAGGAAGGGCAGGTCGTCGAACATCTGGTCCATGCTGCGCGAAGGCTCGGCGCAGCCCGCCTGCCCCACCACCTTGGCCGGCACGCCCGCCACCGTGGTCGCCGCCGGCACGGGCTTCAGCACGACGGACCCCGCGGCGATGCGGGCGCAGTGGCCGACCTCGATATTGCCGAGCACCTTGGCGCCCGCGCCGATGAGCACGCCGCGGCGGATCTTCGGGTGGCGGTCGCCATGCTCCTTGCCGGTGCCGCCGAGCGTCACGCCCTGGAGGATCGACACATTGTCCTCGATCACCGCCGTCTCGCCGACGACGATGCCGGTCGCGTGGTCGAAGAAGATGCCCCGCCCGAACGGCGCCGCCGGGTTGATGTCGACCTGGAACACCACCGAGGCCCGGCTCTGCAGATAAAGCGCGAAGTCCTTGCGCCCGCTCTTGAGCAGCCAGTGCGCGAGGCGATGCGTCTGGATGGCGTGGAAGCCCTTGTAATAGAGCAGCGGATCGACCGCCCGCTCGGTCGCCGGGTCGCGGTCGCACACCGCCATGATGTCGGCGCGGATGGCGAGGCCGATCTCGGGATCATCCGCCACCGCCTCGCGGTAGGCCTGCCGGACCAGATGGCTCGGCACATCCACATGGTCCAGCCGCTGGGCGATGCGGTGGCCGACCGCCTCTTCGAGCGAGGGATGATAGAGCACGCTCGAATGCACGAAGCTGGCGAGCGCCGGCTCGCTTTCGGCGATGGCTTCGGCTTCCTCGCGGATGCGCGACCAGACGGGGTCAATCTTGTCGAGCGGACGCGCCGCAGGGGCCCGCTGAAGGGTGTTTTGCGCCATGATCTTTCCCTCACCGGTCGCGGGCCGCGTGGAGCGGCCTCAATGCCGGCGTTTTACCCGAGTTAGGGCGAGCCTAGCACAGCGCAAGAGGCCATCCCATGCAGCCGGCTGTTGCGTTTGCGCAAAGGCGGCGACTCCCCCTGCCGGCCGGGTTAACCGGCCGGACGCGCGCGCGGGGGCCTCATGGCACCGTCGCGGTTGGGCACCATAACCCCCTTATACATCTGCGCTTTCCTGGCGGCTGCCCAGGGCGCCCGGCGCGACGATGCGCACGTCTTCCCGGCCAGCATTCAATGCGCCTGCGCAAGGAACTCCAGCACGGCCTCCTTGTAGACGCGGTCGCCGACCGCGCGCATGTGATCGCGCCCGGGAATATCGGCCACCCGCGCGCCGGGAATGAGGGCCGCGAGCGGCGCGGCGGCGCCCGATACCTCGTCGCGCGTGCCCACGGCAATCAGCGTGGGGACGGCGATGCGCGCGACCTCCTCCCGCGTCAGCGTGCGGCGCGAACCATAGATGCAGGCGGCAAGCGCCTCGCGGTCGCTGCCGGTCTGTTCGGCGAAGGCGCGGAAGGTGCGCCCGACCGGGTCGGTCACATCGTCGACGCTTGGCGCCAGCAGCGCCTCGGCCACCGTCACCGGCAGGCCCGCGCCCTCGACGAGATGGATGCCGATGCCGCCGAGGATGAGCGTGCGCACCCGCTCGGGCGCGAGCAGCGCGAGGCAGGCGCCGATCCGCCCGCCCATCGAATAGCCCATCACGTCCGCGCGGGGGATGGCGAGATGGTCGAGCAGGGCCAGCGCGTCACGCGCCATCACGCCGGGATCATAGGCCGCGCGCTCATAGATCTTGCCGGAGGCGCCGTGGCCGCGATTGTCCAGCGCGATCACCCGCCGCCCCGCGCCGGTAAGTGCCGCCACCCAGCCGGGCCCGGCCCAGTTGATCTCTTTGGTCGAGGCAAAGCCGTGAATGAGCAGGATCGGCTCGCCCTGCCCCTCGTCGAGATAGGCG
>JAEZMI010000366.1 GCA_023414975.1 Pseudomonadota bacterium
GGGTGGGCGTCATCCTGCTCTCGCCGGTGATCGGCGCCTTTCTCTATCTCGTTGCCGGCATTAACAGAATTCGGCAGACGGCGGCAGGGCGGCGGCGCGCCAGCCAGCAGCGGCGCCACCATCAGGAGCGCCCGCCCATTGCCATCACCCTCTCGCCCGGCCTCACCGCGATGAAGCGGCTGGGCGACCGGGTGAGCACCCATCCGCTCACCACCGGCAACGCGGTGCGCCTGCTCGACAGCGGCGATGAGGCCTATCCGGACATGCTGGCGGCGATCCGGGCCGCGAGGCGCCACATCGCCATGTCCACCTACATCTTCGACAATGACCCGGTGGGCGTGGAATTCGCCGAAGCCCTCATCGCCGCGCAGCGCCGCGGCGTCGCAGTGCGGGTGCTGATCGACGCCATCGGCGCGCGCTATTCGCGGCCCTCCATCGTCGGCACGTTGCGCCGGGGCGGTGTGGTCAACGCGCTTTTCATGGGCAATCTCATAGGCCTGCGCCTGCCCTACGCCAATCTGCGCAGCCACCGCAAGATGCTGATCGTGGACGGCGATCTCGGCTTCACCGGCGGCATGAACATCCGCGCGCAGTTCACTAGCCGCTATGCCGGCGATTCCCCGGCGCGCGACACGCATTTCCGCATCGAGGGGCCGGCGGTGGAGCAGTTGCTCACCGTGTTCTGCCAGGACTGGTCCTTCACCACCGGCGAGGTGCTGGACGGCGCGGCCTGGGCCGAAGCGCCGCAAGGGCCGCCGCGCGGCGAGGTGGCCGTGCGCGTCGTGCCCTCCGGACCCGACCGCGATATCGCCTGCGCCCACAACATCATCATGGGCGCGCTCGCCACGGCGCAGAGCCGGGTGCGCATCTGCTCGCCTTATTTCCTTCCGGATCAACAGCTTATCGGCGCGCTCGCGGTGGCGGGGCGGCGCGGTGTGGAGGTGGATATCGTCATCCCCTCCGCCAACAACCTGAAGCTCGTCGACTACGCCATGACCGCGCAGCTCGACCAGGTGCTGGAAGGCGATTGCCGCGTCTGGCGCGCGGGCGGCATGTTCGATCATTCCAAGCTGATGGCGGTGGACGGCGCCTGGGCCTATGTCGGCTCGTCCAATCTCGATCCGCGCAGCCTGCGGCTGAATTTCGAGCTCGATCTCGAACTCTACCACACCGCCATCGCCGGGGCGGTGGAGGCGCGGATCGGCGCGATGATGGCGGCGGCGGCGCCGGAGACCCTGACGACGCTCGGGGAGCGCCCGTTCCTCAAGCGCCTGCGCAACCGCGCCATCTGGCTCGCCTCGCCCTATCTGTAGAGCGTTTTCGGGCGAACGGGCGACAGCGTTCGAGATGGCTGGCCGCCGGCGGGAAGCCGCCGCCAAGCTGCGGCCCCAACGCTGCGAACCCCAACGCTGCGGACCCCAACGCTGCGGACCCCAACAAAAAGCCAGCCCCGGAGGGCTGGCTTGAAGGGGAGGCTAACCGCCTCGGGAGATCGTTCGGGCGCCGCAGCGGACCGAAGGGCGGCGCCGGGGGCGCCGCCGGAAAGCCTCACGCGGCCGCGACGGCCTTGGTGGGGACTTCCGAGATGGTCTTCAGGATCTGCGAGGCGATGGCATAGGGGTCGCCCTGGGAGTTCGGGCGGCGATCCTCGAGATAGCCCTTGTAGTCGTTGCGCACGAAGCTGTGGGGAACGCGGATCGACGCGCCACGATCGGCCACACCGTAGGAGAACTTGTTCCACGGGGCGGTCTCGTGCTTGCCGGTCAGACGCAGGTGGTTGTCCGGACCGTAGACGTCGATGTGCTCCTTCCAGTTCTTGGCGAAGGCGGCCATCAGGGCCTCGAAGTACTCCTTGCCGCCCACTTCCCGCATATATTTGGTGGAGAAGTTGGCGTGCATGCCGGAGCCGTTCCAGTCGGTGTCGCCGAGCGGCTTGCAGTGGAACTCGATGTCCACGCCGTACTGTTCCGTCAGGCGGAGCAGCAGGTAGCGGGCGATCCACACCTCGTCGGCGGCCTTCTTGGAGCCCTTGCCGAAAATCTGGAATTCCCACTGGCCCTTCGCGACTTCCGCGTTGATGCCTTCGTGGTTGATGCCGGCCTCGAGGCAGAGCTCGAGATGCTCTTCCACGATCTCGCGGGCGACGTCGCCGACATTCTTGTAGCCGACGCCGGTGTAATAGGGGCCCTGCGGCGCGGGATAGCCGTGCTCGGGGAAGCCGAGCGGGCGGCCGTCCTTGTAGAAGAAGTATTCCTGCTCGAAGCCGAACCAGGCGCCTTCGTCGTCCAGGATGGTCGCGCGGGTGTTGGAGGCGTGCGGGGTGACGCCGTCCGGCATCATCACTTCGCACATCACCAGGGCGCCGTTCTTGCGGGCCGGATCGGGATAGACCGCGACGGGCTTGAGCACGCAATCCGAGCTGTGGCCTTCGGCCTGCTGGGTGGACGAGCCGTCAAAGCCCCAGAGCGGGAGTTCCTCGAGCGAGGGGAAGTGGTCGAATTCCTTGATCTGCGTCTTGCCACGCAGGTTCGGCGTCGGCTTGTAGCCGTCGAGCCAGATGTACTCGAGTTTGTACTTCGTCATTGCGTTCTCTCACAAGCTTAAGACCGGTGCCGCAGGCTGCCCGGTCACTTCGCCGGCCGCGCGCTACGTCGGTCGACCGCCATCGGCTGCCGTCTACAAGCAGGAGACGTGCCAACCGGCGGGAACGCGCGGAACGATTCCTGCCGCGGCCGATCACGATCGGGCCATCCCCCCGGAGGGCAGGCCGTCGCGGGGCCTCGCCCGGAAAGGTCAACCCCGAACGCCCGCGCACGAGGCGCGACAAAACGGCGCCAATCTCCGCGAAACCCAGCGCAACCAAAGTGACGCTCGCACCGTTGGTAGGTGACCGGACTCCGCGCGGAACGGCGCTGCACAATTTCTGATCTTCTTGTGATCGTAAAATGTGCAAATTGCACCCACGCCATGCGGAACGTGCTATTGTGCCGCCAAGGGCTGATGCGGGAACGCGCAGCCGGAGCATGCGCCGAGCCGCCTGCATGCAGGCGGACCGGGTTGCGCATTCTCGATCAGGAGAGGTGGAGGGCGTTCCGTGATCAGATCGAACCGGTCTGACCGGGTCGCGCTCCAGGAAGGAGAAACAGCATGAGTGCCAGCGTCCATCGCGAGAGCGCGACGATCTACCAGTTCCCCACCGGCGGGCGGGCCGGGCTGTCCAGCCGGTCGGCCGATGAGCGGACGCGCCGTGACAATCCGGCCCAGGGGCCGGCCATCTGCTTCGGCAGCTGGTATCACGAGGAAGCCATCAAGGAAGATACGGGGCGCAAGAACTGACCCCCGCCCCGGTACGTCCCATCGACCAACGGCGCCCCGCGCGCCCCTTCACCGTGAACCCCAGAGGGCCGGCGACACCATCGTCCGGCCCTCTTCGTTTCTGACGCTGCAACGGCGCGTCGCAACGGCGCCGCAGCGGCCGGATTCAGCCGAAGATCGACCAGCCCATGCGCTGGGTCAGCATTTCCAGGGCGATCCGCCCGAGATGCGAATTGCCGCTGGCGTCCAGCCCCGGCGACCAGACGGCGATGGAGGCCTTGCGCGGCGCGATGGCCAGGATGCCGCCGCCCACGCCGCTCTTGCCCGGCAGGCCGACACGGTAGGCGAACTCGCCCGAACCGTCATAATGGCCGCAGGTCAGCATCACCGCGTTGATGCGCCGCGCCCGCTCGGGCGAGACCACGGAGAGCCCCGTCGACGGGTTGCGCCCCGCATGGGCGAGGAAGCGGCCGGCCATGGCGAGCTGGCGGCAGGTCATCGCGATGGCGCAGTGATGGAAATAGACGCCCAGCGTGTAATCGACCGGGTTCTCCAGCACGTCGAACGCCTTCATGTAATTGGCCAGCGCCCGGTTGCGGAAGCCGGTGCGCTGCTCGGAGGCGGCCACCTTGTCGTCGATGGCGATGGCGGAATCTTCCGCCAGAAACTGAAGGAACCGCAGGATTTCGCCCAGCGCCTCGCGCGGCTGGTGGCCCGAGAGGATCGCGTCGGTGACGGCGATGGCGCCGGCATTGATGAAGGGATTGCGCGGGATGCCGTGCTCGACTTCCAGCTGCACGATGGAGTTGAAGGCGGTGCCGGAGGGCTCGCGTCCCACCCGCCGCCAGAGCCGGTCGCCGATCTTGCCGAGCGCCAGAGTCAGGGTGAAGACCTTGGAGACACTTTGAATGGAGAAGGGCAGATCGCAATCCTCGCCCACCGCGACATGCCCGTCCGCATCCACCACGGCAATGCCGAAGGCACCGGGGTCGACATTGGCGAGCTCGGGGATATAGGTCGCAACCTCGCCGCGGTCGGGCCGCGCCCGCATCTCCTCGGCAATCTCACGAACGGTCTGGTCGAGGTCGGGCACGGGCGGCGGGTCCTTGGCTGTCGGCGGCAGAGCGCGGCGGAATGCGCGCGGCGGAATGGCGGGCGGCGGTCCCATGGGGAACCCTCGCCCTGCAATAGCCAAGCCGCCGCCGCAGGGCCACCCCGTGCGGCACCGCCGGCGGGCCCGCGACGGCCTTCAGGGCATGGTGAGGCGGCGCACCGCGTCCTGCCAGCCGGCGAGCTTGGCGGTGCGCGTCTCCGGCGCCATGGCGGGCATGAAGCGCCGGTCGAGCCGCCAGCTATCGGCGAAGCGCTCCGGCGCCGGCAGAATTCCCGCCTGGAAACCGGCGAGATAGGCGGCCCCGAGCGCCGTGGTCTCGCGCACGACCGGCCGGTCCACCGGCGCGGCGAGCAGGTCCGAGAGGCGCTGCATGGCGAGGTTCGAGGCGGCCATGCCGCCATCCACGCGCAGCACGGTGGCGCGGGTGGACGCCTTGCCGCTCGCCTGCTTCCAGTCGGCCCGCATGGCGTCCAGAAGGTCGGCGGTCTGGTAGCAGACGCTTTCCAGCGCCGCGAGGGCGAACTCCGCGCGGCTGGTGGCCCGCGTCAGCCCGAAGATGGCGCCCCGCACATCCGGGTTCCAGTGCGGCGCGCCGAGGCCGACAAAGGCCGGCACGAGATAGATCTGCTGGGCGGGATCGGCGGTCTCCGCCAGCGCTTCGCTCTCGGCCGAGGTGCCGATGATGCCGAGGCCGTCGCGCAGCCACTGCACCGCCGCCCCCGCGACGAAGATCGAGCCTTCCAGCGCATAGGTGCGCTTTCCGCCGATCTGGTAGGCGATGGTGGTCAGCAGCCGGTTGGAGGAAGCCACCGGCGTGGCGCCGGTGTTCAGCAGCACGAAGCAGCCCGTGCCATAGGTCGATTTGATCATCCCCGGCTGGAAGCATGCCTGCCCGACGGTCGCCGCCTGCTGGTCGCCGGCGATGCCGCCAATGGCGATGGCGCCGCCGAAGAACTCCGGCCGCGCCGTCCCGAAGGCCGACGCGGAATCCTTCACCTCGGGCAGGATCGAGCGCGGCACGCGCAGGAGCGTCAGCATGTCCTCGTCCCAAGCGCCGGTGCGGATGTTGAACAGCAGCGTGCGCGCGGCATTCGTGGCGTCGGTGGCGTGCACCTCCCCGCCGGTGAGCTTCCACAACAGCCAGGAATCGACCGTGCCGAAAGCGAGTTCGCCCCGCTCCGCGCGGGCGCGCGCGCCGGGCACATGGTCGAGGATCCAGCTGATCTTGGTGCCGGAGAAATAGGGATCGAGGATGAGGCCCGTGCGCTCGCTCACCATCGGCTCGTGGCCCTCCGCGCGCAGCCGCGCGCAGAGTTCGGCGGTGCGCCGGTCCTGCCAGACGATGGCGCGGTAGATCGCCGAGCCGGTGCGCCGGTCCCAGACGACGGTGGTCTCGCGCTGGTTGGTGATGCCGATGGCGGCGATGTCGGCGGCGCTCGCGCCCGCCGTGGCGATGGCCTCGCGGCAGGTGGCGAGCGTCGTCCGCCAGAGGTCCTCCGCCTCGTGCTCGACCCAGCCGGAGGCCGGGAAGTGCTGGGGAAACTCCTGCTGCGCCATGCCGGCGATCGATGTGTCCGGCCGGAACAGGATGGCACGCGAGGAGGTGGTGCCCTGGTCGATCGCAAGCAGATAGGAACTCATGACGTCTCACCTCGACGATGTCGGGCCCGTCCGCGGCCCCGCGCCGGCGGCGCCGGGGAATCGACACGGCAGGGAACGATAGGCGGGGGCACGATAGGCGGGAGAACGATACGCGGGAGCCCGCGGTGATCGGGCGAGCCCAAAAGGCAGCGCCCTCCCCCCGAGGCGGGGAGAGGGCGTGCCTCGGGTCGGGCGGATCAGTTGCTGGTCGGCGGGGTGGCCGGCCAGGACTTGATCAGCGTGTCGTAGTCGATGGTTTCGCCCTGCGGCTTTTCATTGGCGAGCTTGGGCTGCGGGGCGAGGTTGCCTTCCTTCTTGGCGAGTTCGACCCAGTACTCCATCGGGTGCTTGGCGTTCAGCTTCGGGCCGCATTCGCCCTGCACGCCGGACCGCTCGAGGCGCTCCATCACCGATTCCTGCGCCGCCGCGAGGCTGTCCATGGCCGCCTGCGGGGTCTTGGCGCCGGAGGAGGCGTCACCGATGTTCTGCCACCAGAGCTGCGCGAGCTTCGGGTAGTCCGGCACGTTCGAGCCGGTGGGCGACCACTGCACGCGGGCCGGCGAGCGGTAGAACTCGACCAGGCCGCCGAGCTTGGGCGCGCGCTCCGTCATGGCCTGCGACCAGATATCGCTCTCGCGGATGAAGGTGAGGCCGACCATGCTCTTCTTCAGCGAGACGGTCTTCGAGGTCACGAACTGGGCGTAGAGCCAGGCGGCCTTGCGGCGGTCCACCGGGGTGGACTTGAGCAGGGTCCAGGAACCGACGTCCTGATAGCCGAGCTTCATGCCGTCCTTCCAGTAGGCGCCCTTCGGCGAGGGGGCCATGCGCCACTTCGGCGTGCCGTCGGCGTTCATGACCGGCAGGCCCGGCTTCACCATGTCGGCGGTGAAGGCGGTGTACCAGAACATCTGCTGGGCGATGTTGCCCTGCGCCGGCACCGGCCCGGCCTCGGAGAAGGTCATGCCGAGCGCCTGCGGCGGCGTGTACTTCTTCAGCCACTCGATATACTTGGTGATCGAGTAGACGGCCGCCGGGCCGTTGGTGTCGCCGCCGCGCTCCACGGAGGAGCCGGTCGGGCGGCAGCCTTCCATGCGGATGCCCCATTCGTCCACCGGCTTGCCGTTCGGCAGGCCGCGGTCGCCGTTACCGGCCATGGAGAGCCACGCATCGGTGAAGCGCCAGCCGAGCGAGGGGTCCTTCTTGCCGTAGTCCATGTTGCCATAGACCTTGACGCCGTCGATCTCCTTCACCTCGTTGGTGAAGAAGTCGGCGATGTCCTCATAGGCGGACCAGTTGACCGGCACGCCCAGCTCGTAGCCGTACTTCGCCTTGAAGCGGGCCTTGTAGTCGGGGTTGGTGAACCAGTCGTAGCGGAACCAGTAGAGGTTGGCGAACTGCTGGTCCGGCAGCTGGTAGAGCTTGCCGTCCGGCGCGGTGGTGAAGCTGAGGCCGATGAAGTCCTTGAGGTCGAGCGTCGGCGAGGTCACGTCCTTGCCTTCGGCGGCCATCCAGTCGGTCAGCGGCACGGCCTGCTTGTAGCGGAAATGCGTGCCGATGAGGTCGGAATCGTTCACCCACGCATCGTAGATGTTCTTGCCCGACTGCATCTGGGTCTGGATCTTCTCGACCACGTCGCCTTCCTGGATCAGGTCGTGGGTGAGCTTGATCCCGGTGATCTCGGAGAACGCCTTGGCGAGGACCTTGGCCTCGTATTCATGCGTGGTGATGGTCTCGGAGACGACGTTGATCTCCATGCCCTTGAAGGGCTCGGCCGCCTTGATGAACCACTGGAGTTCCTTGAGCTGCTCGTCCTTGGAGAGGGTCGAGGGCTGGAACTCGGCGTCGATCCACTTCTTCGCCGCCGCCTCGTCGGCGCGCGCGGATGGCGCGAGGGCCGGCGCGAAGGCGAGCAGCGCCACGGCGCTGGCCGCCACCATCAATCTCGTTCGGCGTGACATGGTCTTCATTGGCTTCCTCCCGTCTCTTTCGAGAATTTTGCGGCCTACCGCCGCTTTGGCGTTCACACGAGGCGGAACACCGCCAGTGCGTAGACAAGGCAGAGCGCGAGCGCCCAGCCGAGTTCGGGTCCCACCAGGGCGAGCCAGGCGAGATTGATGAAGGCGCTGCCGAGCAGCGTGATGAACAGCCGGTCGCCGCGCGTGGTGGGAATGCCGAGCACGCCGACGCGGACGCGCTCCGGGCGGGTCACGGCCAGCAGGGTCAGCGCCAGAAGCAGGCTGGCGATGACGGCGAAGAACAGCGCGGTCTGCCAGGTCCAGGCCATCCAGGCGGTATTCTCGGCAAGGCGGGTGGTGAAATCCTCCATGGGAACCTCCTCACACCCGCCCGAGGGCGAAGCCCTTGGCGATGTAGTTGCGCACGAACCAGATCACCAGCGCGCCGGGAATGATGGTGAGCACGCCCGCCGCGGCGAGCAGGCCCCAGTCCATGCCGGCGGCCGAGACGGTGCGGGTCATCGTCACAGCGATGGGCTTGGCGTTGGTGGCCGTGAGCGTGCGCGCGAGCAGCAGCTCTACCCAGGAGAACATGAAGCAGAAGAAGGCGGCCACGCCGATGCCGCTCGCGATCAGCGGCATGAAGATCTTCACGAAGAAGCGCGGGAAGGAGTAGCCGTCGATCGCCGCCGTCTCGTCGATCTCGCGCGGCACGCCGGACATGAAGCCTTCGAGGATCCACACCGCCAGCGGCACGTTGAACAGGCAGTGCGCCAGCGCCACCGCCCAGGGCGTGTCGAACAGGCCGATCGCCGAATAGAGATTGAAGAAGGGCAGCGCGAACACCGCCGGCGGCGCCATGCGGTTCGACAGCAGCCAGAAGAACAGGTGCTTGTCGCCCACGAAGGTGTAGCGCGAGAAGGCATAGGCGGCGGGCAGGGCCAGGCTGATCGAGATGATGGTGTTCAGCACCACATAGGTCAGCGAGTTGATGTAACCTGAATACCAGCTCGAATCGGTGAAGATCTTGATGTAGTGCTCGAAGGTGATGACCTGCGGCCACAGCGAGACGCTGGTGTTGATCTCGTAATTCGTCTTCAGGCTCATGTTCACGAGCCAGTAGATCGGCAGCATCAGGAAGACGAGATAGAGCACCATGACGAAGGTGCCGCCGCGCGAGGAGGAGTTCATGACGCGATCTCCTGGGCCGGGCGCCGGTTGCCGTCATAATCTTGGCCGGCATGGGTCATCACGGTGTAGAAGACCCAGCACACGGCGAGCACGATGAGGTTGTAGACCAGCGACATCGCCGCCGCCTTGCCGAGATCGAACTGGCCAAGGGCCAGCTTGACGAGGTCGATGGAGAGGAAGGTCGTGGCGTTGCCCGGCCCGCCGCCGGTGAGGACGAAAGGCTCGGTGTAGATCATGAAGCTGTCCATGAAGCGCAGCAGCACCGCGATCAGCAGCACCCGCTTCATCTTCGGCAGCTGGATCGTGGTGAACACCGCCCAGCGCGAGGCGCCGTCGATGCGCGCCGCCTGGTAATAGGCGTCCGGGATCGACTTGAGGCCGGCATAGCACAGCAGCGCCACGAGGCTCGTCCAGTGCCAGACATCCATCACCACGAGGGTGATCCAGGCCGAGAGCACGTCGCCAGTGTAGTTGTAGGGAATGCCGAGCGCGTTCAGCGCCCAGCCGGCAAGGCCGATATCGGCGCGGGCGAACACCTGCCAGATCGTCCCGACGACGTTCCACGGGATCAGCAGCGGCAGCGCCATCAGCACCAGCGTCGCGGCGACCTTCCAGCCCTCGCGCGGCATGGACAGCGCCACGAGGATGCCGAGCGGCACCTCGATGGCGAGAATGATGGCGGAGAACAGGAGGTTGCGCCACATTGCGTCGAAGAAGCGCCCGCCCAGTTCCGTCGAGGGGTCGAGCAGTTCCTGGAACCAGCCGAGGCCGTTCCAGAAGAACTGGTTGTTCCCGAACGTGTCCTGCACCGAATAGTTCACGACCGTCATGATCGGGACGATGGCCGAGAAGGCGACGATGAGGAAAACCGGCGCGACCAGCAGCCAGGCGCGGTTGTTTAGCGGCTTTTCCATCAAGCGCCCCCTTCGCCCGCGACCAGAGCGCCGTCGGCATAGATGTGGACCTGCTGCGGATCGAGGATCAGGCCGGCTTGCGTGCCGGTGGGGTTCACCCCTTCCGGCACCCGCGCGGCGGCGGGCAGGCCGGCGATCTCGACGCGGGCGATGCGGGTGCGCCCGAGATCGTCGATGCGCTTGACACTCACCGGCAGGCCCGTGCCCGCCGGGGCGAGACGGGCGAATTCCGGCCGCACGCCGAGTTCGATGCGCGCGCCCGCCGGCAGGGCGGGGTAGGCGCGGGCGAGCGGAAGGCTCACGCCCTGCGTTCCGCCGAGGCGGGCGGTGCGCCCCTCGACGCTCGCGGGCAGCACGTTCATGCCGGGCGAGCCGATGAAATGGCCGACGAAGGTGTGGGCGGGGCGGATGAACAGTTCTTCCGGCGTGCCGGTCTGCACCACCGCGCCGTCATGCATCACCACCACCGTGTCGGCGAAGGTCAGCGCCTCGGTCTGGTCATGGGTGACATAGATCATGGTGAGGTCCAGCGCGCGGTGCAGTTCCTTCAGCGAGGAGCGCAACTGCCACTTCAGGTGCGGGTCGATGACGGTCAGCGGCTCGTCGAACAGGATGGCGGCGACGTCCGAGCGCACGAGCCCCCGGCCGAGCGAAATCTTCTGCTTGGCGTCGGCGGTGAGGTTCTGCGCCTTGCGGTCGAGCACCGCGCTCATGTCGAGCCGGCCCGCGATCTCCTCGACACGCCGGTCGATGTCGGCGCGCGGCACGCCGCGGTTCTTGAGCGGGAAGGCGAGGTTCTGGCGCACCGTCATCGTGTCGTAGACGACGGGGAACTGGAACACCTGCGCGATGTTGCGCGCCTCGGTCGGCAGATGCGTGACGTCGCGCCCGTCGAACAGGATGCGGCCATTGGTCGGCGTCACGAGGCCGGAGATGATGTTGAGCAGCGTGGTCTTGCCGCAGCCCGAGGGCCCGAGCAGCGCATAGGCGCCGCCCTGCCGCCAGACATGGTTGATTTCCTTCAGCGCATAGTCCTGCGGGCCCTGCGGATTGGGCCGGTAGGCATGGGCGAGATGGTCGAGGGTGATGCTGGCCATCGCGCGTCTCCGTCAGGCTGCCGCGTCGAGGGCGCGGCCGGCGCGCGCGCCGGTGGAATCGAAGAGAAGAATCGCGCCGGGATCGACGACCACATCGACCCCGGCGCCCGGCTCCAGCGCGCGGATGCCCGGCAGCAGGGCGATCAGCGCGGTCGCGCCCCGCTCCATGTGCAGATAGGTTTCCGAGCCGGTGATCTCCGCCACCGAAACGGTGGCGCGCAGGCGGAAGCGCGGGCCGGAGGCGGCCGCCGCCGCACCGCCAGTCCCGTCATGCCCTTCATGCTCGCTGCCGTCCTCGACCTGCACATGGTGGGCGCGCACGCCGATCGTGTAGCTGCCATCCGGCACGCCGGCGAAGACGCCGGTGACGGGAATGGACCCGCCATTGTCCAGCCGCACCGTCCCCGCGCTCTTCACGGCCTTCAGCATGTTCAGCGGCGGGTCGGAGAAGACGCTGGCGGTGGCGATGTCGCCCGGCCGGCGGTAGACCTCGGCGGTGGGGCCGAACTGGGTGAGCCGGCCTTCGAGCAGCGTCGCCGTGTTGCCGCCGAGCAGCAGCGCTTCCATCGGCTCGGTCGTCGCATAGACGAACACCGCGCCGGTCGAGGCGAAGATGCGCGGCAGTTCCTCGCGCAGCTCCTCGCGCAGCTTGTAATCGAGGTTCGCCAGCGGCTCGTCGAGCAGCACGAGATCGGCCCGCTTCACCAGCGCGCGGGCGATGGCGCAGCGCTGCTGCTGGCCGCCGGACATTTCCAGCGGCCGGCGCTGGAGATAGGGGGTGAGCTTCAAGAGCCGCGCCGCCTCGGCGACGCGGGCGTCGATCTCCGCCCTGGGCAGGCCGGCGACGCGCAGCGGCGACGCGATGTTCTCATACACCGTCAGCGCGGGGTAGTTGATGAACTGCTGGTAGACCATCGCCACCGAGCGCTTCTTCACCGTGAGGCCGGTGACGTCCCGCCCGTCCACCAGCACGCGGCCGCTGGTCGGCGCGTCGAGGCCGGCCATCAGGCGCATCAGGCTGGTCTTGCCCGAGAGGGTCGCGCCCAGCAGCACGTTGAGGCTGCCGCGCTCCAGCCGCAGCGAGACGTCGCGGATATGGGGGACGCCGCCGACGACGCGGCTGACGTTCTGAAGCTCCAGGGTCACGCCACGCCTCCCCGCACCGCGGCCGGCATGGGCCGATGCAGCGTCCTGTCGCGCATATAGGCATCGAGCGCGTCGATCTGGGCGGCGGAGAAGCGCAGGCCCAGCTTCGAGCGGCGCCAGAGAACGTCCTCGGCCGTGCGGGCCCACTCCTCGCGCATCAGATAAAGCACCTCCGCCTCGGTGAGATCGGCGCCGAACACCTGGCCGAGATCGGCCGCCCCGCGCGCCCCGTCGAGCAGGCGCAGCGCGCGCGTGCCGTAGGCGACGACCAGCCGCCGGGCCAGCCTCTCGTCGAGCCAGGGGTGGGCGCGCTTGATCTGCGCGACGATGCGCACCGGCTCGCCCACCGGGAAATCGCCGCCGGGCAGCGGCTCCTTGCCGGTCCACGATTCCTTCGAGGCGCCGGGCAAATAGGGGCCGAGCTTTTCCATCGCGTGCTCCGCCAGGCGTCGATAGGTGGTGATCTTGCCGCCGAACACCGACAGCAGCGGCGGGCGCCCCTCGCCCTCCTCCATCTCCAGCACGTAGTCGCGGGTGGCTTCCTGCGCCTTGGACGCGCCGTCGTCATAGAGCGGGCGCACGCCGGAATAGGTCCAGACGACGTTCTCCGGCGTCACCGGATTGCGGAAATACTCGCTGGCGGCGGCGCACAGATAGGCGATCTCCTCCGCACTCGCGACCGGCTTGGCCGGGGTCTGGCCGAAATCGCGGTCGGTCGTGCCGATCAGCGTGAAGTCGTGCTCATAGGGCACGGCGAAGATGATGCGGCCATCCGCGTTCTGGAAGATGTAGGCGCGGTCGTGGTCGTAGAGCTTGGGCACCACGATGTGGCTGCCCTGCACGAGCCGGACATTGGCCGGCGAGTTGACCCGCACCACCTGCGCCAGGACCTCGTGAACCCACGGCCCGGCGGCATTGACGAGAACGCGCGCCCGCGCCGTGGAGCGCTCGCCGTCCTGCTCCACCTCGATCTGCCAGTGGTCGGCGCCGCGCGTGGCGCTGACCACCCGGCTGCGCGGGCGGATGTCGGCGCCGCGCTCGGCCGCGTCCAGCGCGTTGAGGACGACGAGGCGGCTGTCCTCGACCCAGCAGTCGGAATATTCGAAAGCCCGGCTGTAGCCCTCGCGCAGCGGCTTGCCGGTCTCGTCGCGGGTGAGGTCCAGCGTGCGGGTCGCCGGCAGCAGCTTGCGCCCGCCGAGATGGTCGTAGATGAACAGGCCGAGGCGCAGCAGCCAGGCGGGGCGCAGGCCCTGGTGGTGCGGCAGCACGAAGCGCAGCGGCCAGATGATGTGCGGCGCGATCCGCCAGAGCACCTCGCGCTCCATCAGCGCCTCGCGCACCAGCCGGAACTCGTAATGTTCGAGATAGCGGAGGCCGCCATGGATCAGCTTGGTGGAGGCCGAGGAGGTCGCGCCGGCGAAATCGCCCTGCTCGAACAGGACGACGGACGCACCCCGGCCGGCCGCGTCGCGGGCAATGCCGCAGCCATTGATGCCGCCGCCGATGACGGCGAGATCGTAAAGCGGATCGAGCGTGCGAGCGTCCACGCGGCGTCTCCCGGTCGCGGCTCCCTTAGGTCAGGAGCGCTTTCGTTTTTATATTCGTATCGACGCTAACTGAAACCTCAACCGGCCGCAACGGTCAAAAATCCGAAAGAATCGAACTTTCGTTTAGGTGCATTGCAACAGAAACAAGGCAGGCGCCCTTGGGAGGGGGCATCGCCGTCGCAGGGCGCCGCCCGGCCCGCCCGGGGTATAAATTCCGCAAATGCCGCCATTGCCCCAATAAATTACCGCCCCGCGTCATTCCCGCCTAGCGTGCGCGCAATCCCCGCCGAGATTGGAGCGCGACGATGACCACCGACGACATGCTGCATGTGATGCAATGGCACAATGGCGAGAAGGAATTCTCGCCCTTCTCGGACGCCGAGATGAAGCGTCGGCAGGAGGCGGTGCGCGGCTGGATGGCGCAGAACGACGTCGACGCCGCGCTGTTCACCTCCTATCACGGCATCAACTACTATTCCGGCTGGCTCTACTGCTCTTTCGGCCGCAAATACGGCATGGTCATCGACCATCAGAAGGCGACGACCATCTCGGCCGGCATTGACGGCGGCCAGCCCTGGCGGCGAAGCGCCGGCGACAACATCACCTATACGGACTGGCGGCGGGACAATTTCTACCGCGCCGTGCGCCAGCTCACGGTCGGCGCGCGCCGCATCGGCATCGAGTTCGATCATGTGAATCTCGACTATCTGCGCCAGCTCGAAGAGGCGCTGCCGGGTGTCGAATTCGTCGACATCAGCCAGCCCTCCATGTGGATGCGCACCATCAAGTCGGCGGAGGAGCAGAAACTCATCCGCGAGGGCGCGCGCATCGCCGACATCGGCGGGGCGGCCTGCGTCGCGGCGGTGAAGGCGGGCGTGCCCGAGCACGAGGTCGCCCTCGCCGCGACCGGCGCCATGGTGCGCGAGATCGCCGCCTCCTTCCCCTTCGTCGAGCTGATGGACAGCTGGACCTGGTTCCAGTCCGGCATCAACACGGACGGCGCGCACAACCCCGTCACCAACCGCGTCATCCAGTCGGGCGACATCCTCTCGCTCAACACCTTCCCGATGATCTTCGGCTACTACACCGCGCTGGAGCGCACGCTGTTCTGCGACCATGTCGACGATGCGAGCCTCGACATCTGGGAGAAGAACGTCGCCGTCCACCGGCGCGGGCTTCAGCTCATCAAGCCGGGCGCGAAGTGCAGCGAGATCGCGCTGGAGCTCAACCACATGTACCGGCAGTGGGACCTGCTGAAGTACCGTTCCTTCGGCTATGGCCACTCCTTCGGGGTGCTGAGCCACTATTACGGGCGCGAGGCGGGCGTGGAACTGCGCGAGGACGTCCACACCGAGCTCAAGCCCGGCATGATCGTCTCCATGGAGCCGATGGTGATGCTGCCGCAGGGCCTGCCGGGCGCCGGCGGCTATCGCGAGCACGACATCCTCATCGTCACCGAGGATGGGGCGGAGAACATCACCGGCTTCCCCTTCGGCCCGGAGCACAACATCATCACCCACTGATCCGGGGGCGCGGCGCCCGCCACGGCGCCGCGTCTTGCGGGGGATTGCGGCGGTCGCGCCGATATGAAAGGCTTATGGACATCTCCTATCCATCAGCGATGGATATGCATGCGCGCGATCACCAACTTCCAGACCGATCTTCTGCGCGCCTTTGTCTGCGTCGTCGATCTCGGCGCCTTCACCCGCGCCGGCGAGGCGCTGGGCCGCACCCAGCCCGCCATCTCGCTGCAGATCCGCCGGCTGGAGGAGCTGGTCGGCGCCCCACTGATACGCCAGGTGGGCCGCACGCTGCAGCTCACCGGCGAGGGCGAGGTGCTGCTCTCCTATGCCCGCGAGATGCTTCGCCTCAATGACGAGGCGGCCGCCCATTTCAACCGCGCCAGGATCGCCGGCGTCATCCGCGTCGGCCTGCCCAATGATTACGCCGTCGCCTTCCTGCAGGGCCTCATCACCGACTATACGCGCCAGCACCCCGAGCTGACGCTCGAACTGCATTGCGGATGGTCGGCCGAAATCCTCGACCGGCTGCGCGCCGACGATCTCGACCTCGCCGTCGCCATGGTCAACAACGAGGATACCCGCCACCTCTCCCGCTCCTGGGTCGAACGGCCGATCTGGGCGGCGGCGCAGGCGGCGCGGTTCGAGCCGAACCGCCCCATCCCCCTCGCCGCCCACCCGGAAGGCTGCGCCTACCGCGCCCGCATGATCCAGACCCTCGACGCGGCGGGACGGCGCTGGCGCGTCGCCTATTCCGGCGCCGGCATCGCCGGCCTGCAGAACGCGGTGGTGAGCGGCCTCGGGGTGAGCGCCCTCACCCGCTACACCATGCTGCCGGGCATGCGCGCGCTCGGCGAGGTGGACGGCTTCCCCCCGCTGGCGGAAATCCGCGTGGGCCTGTTCTACAAGCACCCCCGGCTTTCGCCCGCCGCGATCCAGCTCGTGAACCACATGATCGCCCAGTTCGACGCTGCCGGCGCGCCGGGAACGGGCAACCCGGCCGTCCGCCCGGCCTGAAGCCCCGGCACCCCGCATCGCCGGGCCGGATCGGCCCGATCGCGCCCGCCCTCACCCGCGCGTGCCCTCACCCGCGCGCGGCCTTCACATGGTCGATCAGCGCGCGCAGTTTCGGGGCGAGGTGGCGGCGGCCGGGATAGTAAAGAAAGAAGCCGGCAAAGGATGGGCAGAAGGCGTCGAGCACGGGCACCAGCTCGCCCCGCGCCAGCGGCCCGCGAAAGCTCTCTTCCATGCCGAAGGTGATGCCGCCCCCGGCCACGGCGAGCTTGATCATCAGCGCCATGTCGTTGGTGGTGATCTCCGGCTCCACCTGCACCGCGAATTCCCGCCCCCCTTCCGCGAACTCCCAGCGATAGGGGGCGACGCGCGGCGAAGGGCGCCAGCCGATGCAGCGATGCCCGCTCAGCGCGCGCGGATGCGCGGGTGTCCCGGCGCGCGCCAGATAGTCCGGCGCGGCGACCGCCACCTGGCGCTGCGGGCCGGAGACCGGCACGGCGATCATGTCCTGCTCGATCACCTCGCCGAGCCGCACCCCGGCATCATAGCCCTCGGCGACGATGTCGAACTCCTCATCGGTCACGGTGATGTCGATCTGCACCTCGGGCGCGGCGGCCGCGAAGCCGGCGAGCAGCGCCCCGTCGAGAAAGCGTTCGGCGATGGAGGAGACGGCAAGGCGCAACTGGCCCCTTGGGCGCTCCGCGCGGCTGCCCGTCGCCTCCACCGCCGCGCGGATGTCGGCAAGGGCGGGGGCGCGCGGGGCGTGCAGCCGCGCGCCCGCCTCGGTGAGGCTGACGCTGCGCGTCGTGCGCCGCACCAGCGCCGTGCCCAGGGCGGCTTCCAGCCGCGCCACGCTCTGGCTCACGGCGGAGCGCGTCACCCCCAGCCGAGCCGCCGCGGCGCTGAACGAGCGGGTCTCCGCCACCAGGGCGAGCAGGGCGAGGGCGTTGAGATCGACGGCCATTGGTTATTTCTGCTTTCCAATGTGTCCAGCTTGAGGCGGCTTCTGACGACAATGCCGGGCGCCTACCTTGCGATCAACCCCGCAGAACACCGGGGGGACATCACGCCAAGGAACGCCAAGCCAAGCGACACCACGCTACCGGAGACGACGATGAACCCCGACACCACCCGCAACGCCCCCGCCGCCCGCGACAAGGTCGTCCTCATCACCGGAGCGTCCAGCGGCATCGGCGCCGGCATCGCCCGCGAACTCGGCAGGGCCGGCGCACGCCTCGCCCTCGGCGCCCGCCGCACCGAGCGGCTGGAGGCGCTCGCGCAGGAAATCGGCGGGCAGAGCGGCGCGGAGGTGCTGGTGCGCCGGCTCGACGTGACCGACCGCGCCGATGTCGCCGCCTTCGCGGACGCCGCCCGCGCCCGCTTCGGCCGGGTCGACGTGATCGTCAACAATGCCGGCATCATGCCGCTCTCGCTCATGGCCTCGCTGAAGGTGGAGGAGTGGGACCGCATGGTGGACGTGAACATCAAGGGCGTGCTCAACGGCATCGCCGCGGTGCTGCCGGAGATGACGGCGCGCGGCGCCGGCCACATCGTCAACATCGCCTCCATCGGCGCGCTCTCCGTCGTGCCGACCGCCGCCGTCTACTGCGCGACCAAACATGCGGTGCGCGCCATCTCGGAGGGGCTGCGGCAGGAGAACGACCGGCTGCGCGTCACCTGCGTCCATCCGGGCGTCGTCGAGAGCGAACTCGCCCACACCATCACCGATCCCGTCGCGGTCGAGGCCATGGAAACCTACCGCGCCATCGCGCTCACGCCGGACGCCATCGGCCGCGCCGTCCGCTTCGCCATCGAGCAGCCCGCCGATGTCGATGTGAGCGAGATCGTCGTGCGCCCCACCGCCAGCCGCTGAGGAGATACCCCATGAACGCCGACTCCATGACCGTTCACGCCATGAGCGTTCACCCCATGACCGTTCACCCCGTCGCGATGATCCGCGCCGCCACCACCGCGCTGGCGCTGGCCGCCGCGCCCACCCCGGCACTGGCTGACACGCTCGATGAGCGACTGAAGCGCGGCGCGGCGGTCATAAGCGCGCTCAATGGCGGGGCACCGCAGCCGGCGCTGGAGGCGATGCGGCGGGACTTTCCCTTCCTCGCCGACGCGACGCAGGCCTATGCGCTGGGCGATGTCTGGGCGCGGCCGGGGCTCGATGTCCGCACCCGCCAGCTCGCGGCGGTCGCCGCCTTCGCCTCGCTGGGACTGCCGGCCTTCCTGAAGATCCATGCCGGCTACGCGCTGAATGCCGGCGTCTCCGAGGCGGAGCTGAAGGAGGTGGTCTATCTGGTCACCGTCACCGCCGGCTTCCCCCGCGCCATCAGTGCCGCGCAGGCGCTGTCCGAGCTCTTTGCCGAGCGCCGCGCCGCCGCCCCACCCAGCAATGACCCCAAGGAGTGACACCCATGGATCGTCGCACCGAGCTCGCCATGGCTTTCGCCACCGCCGCCTTCCTGCTCATCCCCACTGAAAAGGCTCCCGCGCAGATGTCCGGTACCGCCAGCACCAGCAGCCAGACCCAGACCCACCCCTATATCGGCATGTGGGTGACGGGAGACGGCCTCATCCGCCAGGAATTGCTGGCGAACGGGCGCTATGACGAGGCGCGCGGGCGCCGGGCGAGCGCCTATCAGGGGCGCTACGAGGTGCGGGGGCAGGAAATCTTCTACTGGGACGACACCGGTTTCACCGCCGACGGCGTCTTCGTCGACGCCGACACGCTGCACCATGGCGGCATGGTGTTCTACCGCGAGAAGTGAGCCTCACACCCCTGCCCGGCTCACACGCCGATCGGCATGCGGGCGGGATCGCGCGTCACGGCGCGCGGCGCCACCAGCGCCTTCCAGGTGGAGAGCGCCTTGTTCACCGCCGGGAAGGCCGGGCGCGGAACGAACCGTCCGCGTCCGGGCCGCGGCGACTCGTTGCGGCCATGGGCATGCACCACCTCGCCGCGCGACAGGGTGAAGCGCGGCAGGCCGCGCACCTCCACCCCCTCGAACACGTTGTAGTCGATGATCGAGGCCTGCGCGGCCGCGCGGATGGTCTTGCCCGCATTGGGGTCGAGCACCACGAGGTCGGCATCCGCGCCCGGCTGGATCGCGCCCTTCCTCGGATAGAGGTTGAGGATGCGGGCGATGTTGGTGGATGTCACCGCGACGAATTCGTTCGGGGTGAGCCGCCCCGTCTCGACGCCCTTGGTCCACAGCACCGGCATCCGGTCCTCCAGCCCGCCCGTGCCGTTGGGAATGCGGGTGAAGTCCTCGCGCCCCATGCGCTTCTGCGCGGTGGAGAAGGCGCAATGGTCGGTCGCCACCACCTGCAGCGAGCCCGCCGCGAGGCCCGCCCACAGGCTGTCCTGGTGCGCCCTGTCGCGGAAGGGCGGGGACATCACGCGCTGCGCCGCATAGTCCCAGTCGGGGCTCGCATAGACGCTCTCGTCCAGCGTCAGGTGCTGGATCAGCGGCTCGCCATAGACCCGCATGCCCTTCTGCCGGGCCCGGCGGATCGCCTCATGCGCCTGCTCGCAGGAGACGTGCACGACATAGAGCGGCACGCCGGCGGCGTCGGCGATCATGATGGCGCGGTTCACCGCCTCGCCCTCCACCTCCGGCGGGCGGGAATAGGCATGGGCCTCCGGGCCGCGAATGCCCTCGCTGAGGTATTTCTGCTGGAGCGCGGCGACAATGTCGCCATTCTCGGCATGCACCAGCGGCAGCGCGCCGAGCGCGGCGCAGCGCTGGAAGGAGGCGAACATCTGGTCGTCATCGACCATCAGCGCGCCCTTATAGGCCATGAAGTGCTTGAAGCTGTTCACCCCGCGCGCGACCACCGCCTCCATCGCCGCGAAGATCGGCTGCGACCAGCCGGTGATGCACATATGGAAGGAATAGTCGGCCACCGCCTGCGCGCCGGCCCGCGCCTCCCAGGCGTCGAGGGCGCCGAGGAGGTTCTCGCCCTCGGGGATGACGAAATCGACCACCAGCGTCGTGCCCCCGGCTACCGCCGCGCGGGTGCCGCTCTCCCAGGTCTCCGCCGCCGTGGTGCCCATGAAGGGCATTTCCAGATGGGTGTGCGGGTCGATCCCGCCGGGCATGACATAGGCGCCCGAGGCGTCGAGCACCGTGTCCCCCGTGAGATTGTCGCCGATGGCGGCGATGGTCTCGCCCTCGATCCGCACATCCGCCGCGTAGGAGCGGTCGGCGGCCACCACGGTGCCGCCCTTGATGACGATGGACGTTGCCTGCGCCATGGCGCGCCTCCTCAGACGACTTCGGCGGTGGCGAGCGTCGCGTGCAGCAGCACGTCGGCACCGGCCTTGGCCCATTCGGGCGTGATGGTCTCATCCTCATTATGGCTGAGCCCCTCGACGCAGGGGCAGAAGATCATCGCGGTCGGCGCCACCTTGGCCATCCAGCAGGCATCGTGCCCGGCGCCGGAGACGATGTCGCGGTGGCTGTAGCCCAGGCTCTGCGCCGCGTCCCGCACCCGCCCGACCAGAACCGGGTCGAACGGCACCGGATCGAAGGAATTCACCAGCGCGATGGAGATGCCGAGCCCCATCTGCGCCGCGATCTCCTCCGCCCCGGCGCGGATCGCCGCCGCCATGGCGTCGAGCACGGCGAGTTCGGGGTGGCGGATGTCGACGGTGAACACCGCCTTGCCCGCGATGATGTTGCGCGAGTTCGGGTAGAGGTTGAGCTGGCCCACCGCGCCGACGCCGAGCGGGGCGTGCGCCCAGGCGACCTTGTCCACGAGTTCGGTGATGCGCGCCGCCCCGAGCCCGGCATTGAGCCGACGCGGCATGGGGGTGGAGCCGGTATGCGCGTCGCGCCCGGTGAGGGTGATCTCCAGCCAGCGCGTGCCCTGCCCGTGGGTGACGACGCCGATGTCGCGTCCTTCCGCCTCCAGGATCGGCCCCTGCTCGATATGCAGCTCGAAATAGGCATGCGCCTTGCGCGTGCCCACCGGCTCCGCGCCCTTGAAGCCGATGCGCTCCAGCTCGGCGCCGAGCGTCAGCCCCTCGGCGTCGCGCGCGGCATAGGCGTCCTCCAGCGTCATCACCCCGGCATGGACGGCGGAGGCGACCATGGCCGGGGCGAAGCGCGTGCCCTCCTCATTGGTCCAGTTCACCACCTCGATCGGGTGCCTGGTGCGGATGCCCATCTCGTTCAGCGTGCGCACCACCTCCAGCGCGCCGAGCACGCCCAGCACGCCGTCGAACTTGCCGCCGGTCGGCTGGGTGTCGAGATGCGAGCCGAGCATCACCGGCAGCGCGTCCGGGTCCGTGCCCTCGCGCCGGGCGAACATGGTGCCCATGGCATCGACGCCGAGCGTCAGCCCCTCGGCCTCGCACCAGCGCTGGAACAGCAGGCGCCCCTCGCGGTCGGCGTCGGTCAGGGTCTGGCGGTTGTTGCCGCCGCGCAGGCCGGGCCCGATCTGCGCCATCGCCATCAGGCTGTCCCACAGCCGCGCGCCATCGGTGCGCCAATTGCTGGTCGAGGCGGTCATCGTCATCTCCTGCTCATTAAGGCGGCCCAGCCCCTGAAGGCTGGTCCCGCCGGCACGCCTGCCAAAGGCACGGATCCCTGTATGCGCCCGATTCGACAGCCCCTTTTCAGGCCGGCGGGAGAGGCGCATGGCGGGCCTCACAGGCAGATTCCGTACCAGAACCACCGGGCGGATGTCGAAAATCTCCGCGCAAAAAGTCAAACAGTATGACTATTCAGCTGGAACGCCCTGTGGCATAGATTCGGCGCCGGCACCCGCCCGACAGAGGCGCGACGGCACCGAACAGGAGAGAAACGCCACCGGGGCCCCGCCCCTTCCCGAACCGTCATCGCGCCGCAGCCGGGCGCCGCCGCCGGCGGCGTGCCCGCCGCTCCCCCTCCGTCGCAACCGAGCGAGACCATGACCTTGCCGAACGCCGCGCCGACCGCCTCGCAGATCATCGTCATTCCGGCCCGCCGCGCGCATTCCAACCACGCGGAGGTCGCGCGCACCATCGGCATCGACATCATCGCCGGGCGTTACGGCGAGGGCGCGAAGCTGCCGGGCGACGCGGAGCTGACGCTGCTCTTCGGCGTCTCCCGCCCGGTGCTGCGCGAGAGCGTGAAGACGCTGGTGGCCAAGGGCCTGCTGTCCACCAAGGCGCGCGTCGGCACGGTGGTGCGCGCCCGCGCCGAATGGAACATGTTCGACCCGGACGTGCTCGCCTGGCATCTCGACGCCGGCATCGACAAGCGCTTCCTGCGCGATCTCTCGGAAATCCGGCTGGCCGTGGAACCGCGCGCGGCGGCGCTGGCCGCCGAGCGGCGCACCGCGGAGGAACTCGCCGCGCTGCGCGAGGCGGTCGCCCGCATGAAGAGCGAGCCCGGCGCCTCCGACGGCTTCGCCGAGGCCGATCTCATGCTGCATGTCGGCATCGCCACCGCCTCCGGCAATCCGTTCATGCGCTCCATCGGCGCGGTGATCGAGGCGGCCCTGCGCGCCTCCTTCGTGCTCTCCGCCCCCGGCAGCGAGCGCGAGCACGACATCGCCGTCGCCGCCCATGAGCGCATCGTCGAGGCCATCGCCGATCAGGACGCCGAGGCGGCCGCCGCCGCGATGACGAACGTGATCTTCAACGGCCTGCGCCGCCACGGCGCGGCGGGCTGAGGAGGCAGGCATGAGCGACGACAGTGCCGGCGACGGCCCGAGAAAGCCCCGCCGGAGTGCGGCCTGGTTCGGCCGGCAGGACAAGATGGGGTTCTACTACCGGTCTTTCCTGAAGAATTCCGGCCAGCCGCAGGACCGGTTCGATGGCCGCCCGGTCATCGGCATCTGCAACACCTGGTCGGAGCTGACCCCCTGCAACATCCATTTCCGCGACCTCGCCGAGCATGTGCGGCGCGGCGTGCTGGATGCGGGCGGCTACCCGCTGGAGTTTCCCGTCTCCTCGCTCGGCGAGGTGACGATGCGGCCCACCGCCATGCTGTTCCGCAACCTCGCCTCGATGGATGTGGAAGAGGCGATCCGCGCCCACCCGCTCGACGGCGTGGTGCTCTTGATGGGCTGCGACAAGACCACCCCGGCCCTGCTGATGGGCGCGGCCTCCGCCGACCTGCCGGCCATCGGCGTTTCCGGCGGCCCGCAGCTTCGCGGCGTCTATCGCGGCACCATCATCGGCTCGGGCACCAACATCATCTCCATGAGCGAGCAATTGCGCGCCGGCGAGGTGACGCTTGATGAGTTCCACGAGGCGGAAGCGGGCATGAACCGCTCCTCGGGCTCCTGCATGACCATGGGCACCGCGTCCACCATGGCCTCCATGGTCGAGGCGCTCGGCATGAGCCTGCCGGAGAACGCCGCCATCCCGGCGGTGGACGCGCGCCGCAACCTGCTCGCCCGGCTCTCCGGCCGGCGCATCGTGGAAATGGTCAACGAGGATCTCAAGCCCTCCGACATCCTCACCCGCGCCGCCTTCGAGAACGCCATCCGCGCGCTGGCCGCCATCGGTGGCTCGACCAATGCGGTGGTGCATCTGCTCGCGCTCGCCGGCCGGGTCGGCATCGACCTGACGCTGGCCGATTTCGACCGGCTCGGCCGCGACATCCACTGCATCGTCGATCTCATGCCCTCGGGCCGCTTCCTGATGGAAGACTTCTACTATGCCGGCGGCCTTCCCGCCGTGCTGCGCACGCTGGGCGAGCGGGGCCTGCTCAACAAGGATGCCGGAACGGTCAACGGGCGCAGCGTCTGGGAGAACGTCGCGACCGCCCCGACCTGGAACCCGGAGGTCATCACCCCCTTCGACGCGCCCTTCAAGGCCGAGGCGGGCATCGCGATCCTGAAGGGCAATCTCGCCCCGGACGGCGCGGTCATCAAGCCGTCGGCCGCCTCGCCGCACCTCATGGTCCACACCGGCCGCGCCGTGGTGTTCGAGAGCGACGAGGAGATGCACCATGGCGTGAATGACGAGGCGCTCGACATCGACGCCTCCTGCATCATGGTGCTCAAGCATTGCGGGCCGAAGGGCTATCCGGGCATGGCCGAGGTCGGCAACATGCCGCTGCCGGCCAAGCTGCTGCGCGAGGGCGTGCGCGACATGATCCGCATTTCCGACGCCCGCATGTCCGGCACCGCCTATGGCACCGTCGTGCTGCATGTCGCGCCGGAGGC
>JAEZMI010000004.1 GCA_023414975.1 Pseudomonadota bacterium
TGGCTCCCCTGGGCCAAGCTCGGGGATGACTTGGCTCTGGCTCAGCGCGTGATCAGCGTGCCGGCGCCGTGGTCGGTCAGCAGTTCGAGCAGCACCGCGTGCGGCACCTTGCCATCGAGGATGACCACGCCTTCCACGCCCTGTTCCAGCGCGTAGATACAGGTCTCGACCTTCGGGATCATGCCGCCGGAGATGGTGCCGTCGGCGATCAGCGCGCGGGCCTGCGCGATGGTCAGCTCCTTGATGAGCTTCTTGTCGCGGTCGAGCACGCCGGGCACGTCGGTGAGCAGCAGCAGGCGCTTGGCGCCGAGCGCGCCGGCGATCGCCCCGGCGAAGGTGTCGGCGTTCACGTTGAAGGTGCCGCCCTCCACGCCGGTCGCGACCGGCGCCAGCACCGGGATCAGCTCGCGGCCGAGGATCTGGTCGAGCACGGTGGTATCGACGCTCGACGGCTCGCCGACGAAGCCGAGGTCGATCTCATGCTCGATATTCGAGGCAGGGTCGCGCACCGAGCGCGTGACCTTGGTCGCGCGCACCATGTTGCCGTCCTTACCGGTGAGGCCCAGCGCCTTGCCGCCCGCCTCGTTGATGAAGCCGACCAGCGATTTGTTGATCGAGCCGGCCAGCACCATCTCGACGATCTCGACCGTGGCCTTGTCGGTGATGCGCAGCCCGGCGGCGAATTCCGACTTGATGCCGAGCTTGGCCAGCATGGCGCCGATCTGCGGCCCGCCGCCATGCACCACCACCGGGTTCACGCCGGACTGTTCGAGCAGCACGATGTCCTGCGCGAAATCCCGCGCCACCTGCTCGTCGCCCATGGCGTGGCCGCCATACTTCACCACGATGATCGCATCGTCATAGCGCTGCATGTGCGGCAGCGCCTGGACGAGGACGCGGGCCTTGGCGTGGTCGTCGGTGATGTCGGTCATGGCAGGGTCCAGTGCGGGCGGAAGGGGGCCGGCGGCGCCGTGCGGAAGGGCGAGCCCTTCTAGCCGATTTCGATGACGCTTCTCAATCGTTGCGCAACCCTGCAATCGCCGGCTTGCAGGGCTCCGCCTATCTGGACATGCGGGCACCGTGGCATAGATGGGCGCCAAGCGAGCCGCCGTGAGCGAGCCGTCCCAAGCGAGCCGTCCTACGCGAGCCGTCATGAGCCAACCCGCCGCCGCCTCTTCCCGTCCGCCCATCAAGCCCCGTTTCGTCGAAGGGGCGACGATGCGCCATGTCGCGGTGATGACGGCGACCGGCTCCATCGGGCTGGTCGCGGTCTTCGTCGTCGACCTCCTGAACCTGTTCTACATCTCGCTGCTCGGCGAGGAGGAGCTGGCGGCCGCCATCGGCTATGCCGGCACGGTGATGTTCTTCACCACCTCGGTCGCCATCGGCGTGATGATCGCCGGCTCGGCGCTGGTCTCGCGCGCCGTCGGCAGCGGCGACACGGCGGAGGGGCGGCGGCTGTCCACCTCCGCCTTCGTCTATATGACGCTCGCCACATTGGCGATGACGGCGCTCATGCTGCCGTTTCTCTCGCCCATGCTCGGCCTTCTCGGCGCCACCGGGCGCACGCAGGAACTGGCGCGCGGCTTCCTGCTGATCGTGCTGCCGGCGACGCCGCTGCTCGGGCTCGGCATGGCGGCCTCCGGCACGCTGCGCGGGGTGGGCGACGCCCGGCGCTCCATGTGGGTCACGCTGTCCGGCGGCATCGCCACCGCCGTGCTCGACCCGCTGCTCATCCTCGCGCTCGGGCTCGGCGTGGAAGGCGCGGCCATCGCTTCGGTTCTTTCCCGCGCGGTGATGGCGGCCTACGGGCTCTACGCCGTGGTGAAGGTGCACAGGCTGGCCGAACGCCCGCGCCTGTCGGCGTTCCTCAGGGATGTGCGCCCGCTCTCGGCCATCGCCGTGCCGGCCATTCTCACCAATATCGCGACCCCCGTCGGCAATGCCTATGTCACCTTCGCGCTCGCCCCGCATGGCGATGCCGCCGTGGCCGGCTGGGCGGTGATCGGGCGGTTGATCCCGGTCGCCTTCGGGCCGATCTTCGCGCTCACCGGCGCCATCGGCCCGGTGATCGGCCAGAATGTCGGCGCGCTGCGCTATGACCGGGTGCGGCAGGCGATCCGCGACAGCCTCGTGCTCATCCTCGGCTATGTCGCGCTGGTCTGGCTGCTGCTGGCGCTGGCCCGCCAGCCGCTCGCCGGGGTGTTCGGCCTCTCCGCGGAAGGCGTGGAGCTGGTGGAGTTCTTCTGCCTCTACGCGGCCGGCAGTTTCGTCTTCATGGGCACGCTGTTCGTCGCCAATGCCGCCTTCAACAATCTCGGCGCGCCGCTGCTCTCGACGCTGTTCAACTGGGGCCGGGCGACGCTCGGTACCGTTCCCTTCGTCTGGCTCGGCGGGCGGTGGTACGGCGCGGAAGGCGTCGTCGGCGGGCAGGCGCTCGGCTCGGTCGCCTTCGGCGTCGTCGCGCTCATCTGCGCCTTCGCCGTGGTCAACCGGCTCGGCGCGCGCAAGGCGCGGCCGCCCGCGCCGCCGGCCCCGCTCTCGGGTGCGCAGCTTCCGGCCTTCTCCCGCGCCGAGGATGCCGCCGCCATCGAGACCGCGCCCTTGCCGGACCGTGCGTCGATCTGATGGTCAGTCGCCCGCCAGCTCCAAGAGAGAGCGTGCGGGATGCGATCCGCCCGCGGGGCGGGCGCATCGGCGCAGGCTCTAGATAATCCGCAGCGCCCCCAGCGCCCCGCCCGCGGCGAGCATCCAGAG
Organism: Pseudomonadota bacterium; assembly: GCA_023414975.1. GTDB lineage: Bacteria > Pseudomonadota > Alphaproteobacteria > Rhizobiales > Xanthobacteraceae > Ancylobacter. The sequence goes on from JAEZMI010000004.1 coordinate 2,758, forward strand.
CGGACTGAGCCGGGTGAAGAACAGGGTGAGCGCGGCGATGGCGGTGAAGGCGGCGGTCGCCGGCGTGCGGGCGGCGCCCTCGCTCAGCAGCACGCCCGACGCGGCGATGAGGCCGATGGTGAGCGGCACCAGCCCGCCCTGCACCACGCGCCGCCAGCGCGCCTCGCGGAAGCGGTGCCACGCCCCGCCCACCACATAGGCGAGCACGCAGGTCGGCCCGCACATGGCGAGCGTCGCGACCAGCGCGCCCCAGACCCCCGCCACATGCCAGCCGATCAGCGTCACGACCAGCACGTTCGGGCCGGGCGCCGCCTGGGCGATGGCGAAGGTCTGCGCGAATTGCGCCTCGCTCATCCAGCCGGCGACGTCCACGACCTGCCGGTGGATTTCCGGCAGCACGCTGTTCGCCCCGCCGATGGCGAAGAGTGAGATGACGAGGAAATTGAGCGCCAGGGCGGCGAGCGGGTTGCTGTCGTTCACGTGCGCCGCTCCGCCCACCAGGACAGAAGGATCGAGAGCGGCGCCAGAATCAGCATGAGCATCGGG
>JAEZMI010000417.1 GCA_023414975.1 Pseudomonadota bacterium
GCAGCGCCTTGTCCGTCCGGCCGATGTGGCGGCCGATCCGTTGGCGGAGGCCCTAGGCGAGGCCTTTCGCACCGGCAAGAGCGCGCTGATCGAAGCGGGCAATGAGCGCGTGTTCCTTACCGCGCAGGTGCCCTCGCCGCGCCTCATCATCACCGGCGCCGTACATATCTCGCAGGCGCTGGCACCCATGGCGGCGATGACGGATTTCAGCGTGATCATCCTCGATCCCCGCACCGCCTTCGCGACGGCGGATCGCTTCCCCGGCGTCGACCTTCGCCCGGAATGGCCGGACGTGGCGCTGCCGGCGCTGGGTCTCGACCCCTTCACCGCGCTGGTGGCGCTGACCCATGACCCGAAGATAGACGATCCCGCTCTTGCCGCCGGTCTCGCGGCGGGCTGCTTCTATGTCGGCGCGCTCGGTTCGCGGAACACCCATGCGGCGCGGCTGGAGCGCCTCGCGGCGCGAGGGCTCACGAGCGAGCAACTCGGGCGCATTCACGCGCCCGTCGGGCTCGATATCGGTTCGGTGAGCCCGGCGGAGATCGCGGTGGCCATTCTCGGCGAGATCATCGCGGACCTGCGGCGCAAGCCGCTGCGCCGGGAGAAGGCCGCGTGAGGTTCGCGCGACTGCCGCTGGCTGAGGCGGAGGGCGCCATCAATGTCCATGCGCTGCGTCTTCCCGGCGTGGAACTGCGCAAGGGCGCCCGGATCGACGCGGCCTCGCTGGCGGCGGTCGCGGCGGCGGGTCTGCGCGAGATCGTCGCGGTGCCGCTTGATCCGGGCGATGTGAGCGAGGATGCCGCCGCCGCCGAGATCGCGGCGGCGATCAGCGGTGCGCACGCGAATGTCGATGCCGCCTTCACCGGCCGCGCCAACATCCGCGCGGCGATGGCGGGCGTGCTGGTGGTGGACCGTGCCGGCATCGACAGGCTGAACCGCATCGACGAGGCCGTGACGCTGGCGACCCTTCCGGCCTTCGCGCATGTCGAGGCCGGGCAGATGATTGGCACCGTCAAGATCATCCCCTTCGCCGTGCCGGCCCCGGCCATGGCGGCCACACGGGCGGCCTGCGCCACGCTTATCGAGGTCGCGCCCTACCGGCTGCGGCGCGTCGCCGTGATCTCCACCGTTTTACCGGGCTTGCCGGAGAAGGTGGTCGCCAAGACCTTGCGTGTGACCGGCTCCCGGCTGGCCAGGTTCGGGGCCGGCGTCGCCTTCGAACGGCGGGTGGCCCATGACGAGGCCGCGCTGGCGCCGACGATCCGCGAGGCGCAGCAGGCGGGGGCGGAGCTGGTCATCATATTCGGCGCCTCGGCGATTGCCGACCGACGGGATGTGATCCCCGCCGCGATCGAGGTGGCGGGCGGCACGGTCGAACATTTCGGCATGCCGGTGGACCCCGGCAATCTCCTGCTCGTCGCGCGGCTCGGGTCCATGCCCGTGCTTGGGGCGCCCGGCTGCGCGCGCAGCCCGAAGGAGAACGGCTTCGACTGGGTGCTGCGGCGTCTGCTGGCCGGTCTGCCCGTGACACGCGACGACATCACCGGCATGGGTGTGGGAGGACTGCTCATGGAAATTCCCTCTCGGCCCCAGCCGCGCGAGAGTATCGAGGCGACCGGCCGCGCCGCTGCGGTCGTGCTGGCGGCGGGACGCGGCACACGCATGCCGGACGCCCACAAGCTTACAGCCGATCTCGGCGGCGCGCCCCTGCTGCGGCGCGCGGTGGAGGCCGCGCTCGGCTCGCAGGCTCGGCCGGTGATGGTCGTCACCGGGCATGAGGCGGAGAGGGTGCGGGCGGCGCTCGCCGGGCTCGATGTGAGTTTCGTCCACAATCCGGACTTCGCGGAGGGGCTGTCCACCTCTCTGCGAGCCGGTATCGCCGCCTTGCCGCCAGAGATCGACCGGGCCGTCGTGCTCTTGGGCGACATGCCGAAGGTCGAGGCCGACCTCGTCGACCGGCTGGCCGGCGCCATCGATGTCACTCAGGGCCGGCTGATCGCCGTGCCGGTGAGCGAAGGGCGGCGCGGCAATCCTGTCGCCTGGTCGCGGGCCCTGTTCGGCGAGCTAATGGGCCTGTCCGGCGATGTCGGCGCGCGCCATCTCATTGCCGCCAGTGCGGATGCGGTGGCCGAAGTCCCGGTGGAGGGGGAGGGCGCCTTTCTCGACATCGACACCCGCGAGGAACTGGAGGCGGCATTGATCCACGAAATTGCCGCAACCGCCGACGTCGATGCCGGGCCGGCGCTGGATGGCATGAAGGCGGAAGACGCCTGAGCTATGCGGGCGGCTTTCCGTCAATAGGGCATGTAGACCGAGAGGGTCAGGTAAGGACCGTCACTCGAGTCCGCGCTCCAGCGCCAGCCGCCGGCAGCGCGCAGTTCCTGGCCATTGAGCGGCATCATCACGAAGCCGCCCAGCCGCGCATCACGATCCGGCCAGTCGGCGGTGGCGGCGGTTTCCACGCCGAGTTCCAGCCAGTCGAGCGCTCGCCAGGCGGCGGCAAAGCGGGCGCAGGCCGTGCTGTCCGCCGTGGTGGCGCTGACGGAGGCGGAGAGGGTGCGGCGTTCGTCTACGCGGTAGAACCATTCGGCCACCAGCTTGACGCCGTAACGGGTACCCTGATCCTCGTTGGCCGCATCGGGCAGATCGAGTTGATTGTCGATCATCGCGACGCCGGCATAGAGCGCGAGGGCGTGGGGGCCTTTTAGTGACTGCCAGCCAATCAATCCTTCCGCCTCGCTCTTGCTGACGCCGTTCCACCCGCCGGGAACGTTCGCTGTCGCGTAACGGTAGCGGCCGCCGCCGGCCTGAAAGCGCAGGCGCAAGCCTTCTTCGTCCATGCGGGCCATCGGTGCCCAGGCCGCCCCGGCCCAGCCATAGGACGTGTCATACGCGATGTCGCTGCCGGCAAAGAAATAGAGGCGGCGCTTGAGGCTCTCGCTGAGCGGTTCGGCCTGCGCCGATGGCACCAGGGCGAGCGCCAGCGGCAACACACACGCCGAGCCGTGTCGGCGCAGAGGAGCTCTTGTACCCGCAACGACGCGGGCACGCGTCGGCGCAGGCGGACCGGTCATCGGCGCGCTCGTGAAACGAAGAGGGGATCGAAATGCAACTCATCCGAGCAAACTCAAACGGTTGTATTCAATCAATTCCCGATTGAAACAGCGTCGTCGATTCGCGTGAGATGCAGATTCTTCGCGCTCCGGCGCCGTTATATACCAGCGCTTAGACCGGCGAGGCGAACAGATGTTCGACGGGAGCGCCGACACGTTCGCAGACGAGATCGGCCACCATCTGGCGGTGGCAATGTTCGGGGTGGCGTTCGAAGCAGAGGACGCAGACCCGGCGCCCGGCGCGCACCAGCTCCGTCAATTCATCGAGCTGTTCCCGCGCAGTGGGCGTCGCGAGATGCGCGTCGTAGATCCGGCGCAGCTCGTCATAATGGCCGCTGCGTGCGGCCTGCCGACCCTCGGCGGGAGTGCCAAGGCCGCGCAGATGCAGGTAGCCGATGCCACGTTCGGAGACGCCGGCGGCGAGATGGCTTTTGGAGAAGCCGGCGCGCCGCGAGGCGGCAACCGCGCGCACGTCGACCAGAAGCTCGACCCCGGCGCCGGCCAGCGTGTCCAGCACGGCGGCGGAGGAGACCTGTTCATAGCCGATGGTGAAGAGCGGAACCGATACCATGGCGCGAGCATGACCGGCGGGACAGCCCTTGTCGAGCGGGCCGAATCTGTGGACTTCTCCGTTCCTACGCGCACCCGCCTTGCGCGCGTGATACCAGGCAGTGCAGGGGCCGCAGAGTGTCGGACGGGGCACGCGAAGCCAGGGATCGAAACGCGCAGATGAAGATCGGTATCGAGCTCGGGAACAGCACCGCCGGCCAGCCGGTTCGGCTCGATCTGGAGGAGCTTCTGTCGACCCGTCTGCTGGTTCAGGGCAATTCCGGCTCGGGCAAGTCGCATCTGCTGCGCCGCCTGCTCGAACAGAGCGCCGGCCATGTTCAGCAGGCGATCATCGACCCGGAGGGCGACTTCGTCAGCCTCGCCGACCGGTTCGGCCATGTGGTGATTGACGCCGAGCGGACGCAGGGCGAGATTCAGCGTATCGCCGCGCGCATCCGCCGCCACCGGGCCTCCGTGGTGTTCAACCTCGAAGGGCTTGATGCGGATGCGCAGATGCGCTCGGCGGCCGCGTTCCTGAACGGGCTGTTCGACGCCGAGCGTGAATACTGGTTCCCCATGCTCGTCGTGGTCGACGAGGCGCAGCTCTTCGCACCCGCGGGCGCCGGCGAGATTTCCGACGAGGCGCGACGGGTCTCGCTCTCGGCCATGACCAACCTGATGTGCCGCGGCCGCAAGCGCGGCCTCGCCGGCGTCATCGCCACGCAGCGCCTCGCCAAGCTCGCCAAGAACGTCGCGGCCGAAGCCTCCAACTTCCTGATGGGACGCACCTTCCTCGATATCGACATGGCCCGCGCGGCGGACCTGCTCGGCATGGAGAAGCGCCAGGCCGAGAGTTTCCGCGATCTCAACACGGGTTCCTTCGTCGCGCTCGGCCCGGCGCTGTCGCGTCGGCCGCTGCCGGTGAAGATCGGCCATGTCGAGACGGCGAGCCGCAACGGTCGTCCGGAACTCATGCCGCCGCCGGAACTCGGTTCGGCGCAGATCCAGGACCTCATCTTCGACGATCTTGCCGCCGAGCCGGCACCGTTGCCAGCGAAGCGTGTGGAGACGCGGCCTGTCGAGGAGATTATCGAGACGCTGGAAGAGGCCCGCGCGCCGGAGCCGGTGGCGGTGGACCCGGAAGCCGCTGCCGCCTTCGAGGCGGAGCGCGAGGCGCTGATCGCCGAGATCGTGCGCCAGTTCGTCACCGATGGCGACGCCCCGTTCCGTTCCGCCGCCGCGCTCTACCCGGACTTCCTCGTCCATTGCCGCGTGCGGCGCGTCGGCTCCAGGGTGCCGGACCTCGCCGATTTCACCCGCCGCCTTGCCATTGCCCGCGCCGGCCTCGATGGCGGGGTGCACGGCGAGGAGTGGCGGCGCGCGGTCGAACAGGCCTCCGGCCTGCCGGAGGAGATGCAGGGCGTTTTCCTCCTGCTCGCCCGTGCTGGCATGGAGGGCGCGCCCTCGCCGGCGGACGAGGTGTTGGCCCGCGCCTATGGCAGCCGCTCGCCGTCGCGGGGACGTTGGCTCCTGACCTATATGGAGGAGCGCGGCCACCTCGTCTGCGAGGCGGATTTCCGGGGGCGGCGCGTGGTCCGTTTCCCGTCCCTAGGCTGGAAGACCGCGCCGGGCGATCCCAAGGCATTGTCGGCCTGACCCGCGTCGTGCCGCCGACTGGGGGTGCGTGCTTCGAGACGCGGGCTAAGCCGGGCCTCGAAGGACGCGCACCCCTTCTGCTCAACCCCCGTACAAATAGTTCGGCAGCCACAGGGCGAAGCCGGGGAACATGTAGAGCAGCGCCATCGCCAGGATGACGATATAGATGAACGGCATGACGCCGGAGAAGATCTGCTCGATGCTCACCCCCTTCGGCGCAACGCCCTTCAAATAGAAGGGTGCCATGGCGACGGGCGGGGAGAGGAACGATGTCTGCAGGTTCAGGGCCACCAGCACCCCGAAGAAGATGGGGTCGATGCCGAAATGGTCGAGCAGCGGCAGGAAGATCGGCAGGAAGATGACGATGATCTCCGTCCATTCCAGCGGCCAGCCCAGCACGAAGATGATCGCCTGGGTCAGCAGCAGGAACCCGACCGGACCGAGATCGAGGCTCATGATGAACTCCTCGACCACCCGCTGGCCGCCCAGCAGCGCGAACACCGCCGAGAACACCGCCGAGCCGACGAACAGCCAGCACACCATGGCCGAGGCACGAGCGGTGAGGAACACCGAATCCTTCAGCTTGGTGACGCTGAAGGTGCGGTAGGCCAGCGCCAGAAGCACCGCGCCGAACGCACCGATGGCGGCGGCTTCCGACGGCGTGGCGAGGCCGAGGATGATGCAGCCGAGCACGGTGACGATCAGCGCGACCAGCGGCAGGAAGGAGGTCAGCAGCGCCCAGATGATGGTGAGCGCGGGAACGTTGCGTTCCTCAGCCGGCAGCTTGGGCGCCAGCGAGGGGTTAATCATCGCGCGGATGATGACATAGGCGATGTACATGCCGGCGAGCGCGATGCCGGGGAAGAAGGCGGCGGCATAGAGCTTCACCACCGAGACGCCCGCGGTTGCGCCGTAGAGGATGAGCATGACGCTCGGGGGAATGAGGATGCCGAGACAGCCGCCGGCACAGACGACGCCCGAGGCGATCTTGGTGTCGTAGCCCGCCCGCAGCATGGCCGGGAAGGCGAGCAGCCCCATCAGCGTCACCACCGCGCCGACAATGCCGGTGGCGGTCGCGAATAGGGCACAGGTGATGAGGGTGGCCACGGCGAGCGAGCCGGGAATCCAGCCGGCCGCGAGCTGGATCGAGCGGAACAGCCGGTCGAGGATGTTCGCCCGCTCGATCACGTAGCCCATGAACAGGAAGAGCGGGATGGAGATGAGCACGTCATTCGCCATCACCGAATAGGTGCGCTGGACGAACAGGTTGAAGATGCTGTCGCCTTGCGTGAAGTAGCCAAAGCCCACGCCCAGCGCCATCAGCGTGAAGGCGATGGGGAAGCCGAGCATGAGGAAGACGAGAAACAGCACCAGCATCAGGATGCCGAGGGCGGGATCGGACAGAAACATCACAGCGACCCCCGCGTGGTGGATTCACGTTCAGCGGCATTGGCGGCGGCGTCCTCGATGTCGTCACGGCTTGCCGCTTCATCGAGGATGATCTTCTCCATCTCCTCCACGTCGTGCAGGCGTTGCGGCCAGTCGCCGGTGCGGATGCAGATGAGGCAGCGCACCACCTCGACCATGCCCTGCAGGAGCAGCAGCACGCCGGTGATCGGGATCAGCGCCTTGAAGGGCCAGATCACCGGGCCGTCGGGGCTGAAGGAGGAGTGCTCGTTCAGCATGTAGGAGAGGTGGAAATAGCCCCAGCCCGAATAGATGAGGGCGAGGATGCCGGGGAAATAGAAGAGGAAGTAGAGGACCAGATCGGTCTTCGCCTGGGTGGCCGGAGCCCATTTGCGGTAGAGGAAGTCGCCCCGGACATGGCCGTTGCGCGAGAGCGTGTAGGCGCCGGCCATCATGAACAGGGCGCCGTAGAGCATCAGGCTTACGTCATAGGCCCAGGTAGTGGGATCGCGGAGCACATAGCGGCAGAACACCTCGTAGGTGATCGCCAGCATGAGGATGACGATGCACCAGGCGAAGGTTTTGCCGACGAAGGCGTTCAGCCGGTCGACGCCGAGAAGGAGCGATTGCATGGACGAGCCTCTTCGGGCGGGCACGCTGGAGGCGTGAGCCGACGCGGGGCCACGCACAGGGTGGCCGTCGCGCCCTCATGCCGGTGGAATGCCGCAGATATGAAACGGCCCCCCTCCATGCCGGGGAGAGGGGCCTGCACGGACGGTCAGGCCGTCTTGAAGAAGTGGTCGTAGGCGACCCGGGAGTCCGGCTCGTATTCGAGGCGGAAGCCCACGATGCGCTTTGCCCATGCCTTCTGGCTGTCGACCACCTTCTTGAACACCGGGTCGGCCGACAGGTTGGCGATGACCGTGTCCCATGCCTTGAGCTGGGCTTCCAGCACGGATCTGGGCGTGGGCAGCACCTTCACGCCGCGCGCCTTGATGGCTTCCAGATCCTTGGAATAGCGGTCCTGCGCCTTCCACATCATGGTGGCGGAGGTGGCGTCGGACGCGCCCTTGAGGATTTCCTGCACGTCCTTCGGAAGCCCGTCGAACTTGGTCTTGTTGAACAGGATCTCGAAACATTCGAGCGCCTGATGGTAGCTGCCGAGCATGTAGACCTTCGCGACGTCGGGGAAGCCGAGCACGAGGTCGGAGGAGGGGTTGTTGAACTCCGCGCCGTCGAGCAGGCCCCGGTCGATGGCCGGCACGATCTCGCCGCCCGGCACGATCGTCACGGCCGCGCCGAACTCCTTGAACAGGTCGGCCCCGAGGCCGACGGTCCGGTACTTCATGCCCTTCATGTCGGCGGGGCCGGTGACTTCCTTCTTGAACCAGCCCAGCGGCTGGCCCGGCATGGGGCCGGACAGCATGCCGACCACGTTCAGTTTGAGCGTGTTCTGGACCAGATCGTCATAGAGCTCCTGTCCGCCGCCGAAGCGAATCCAGCCGAGAAGCTCGTCGGCGTCCCAGCCGAAGGCGGGGGCCGTGCCGAAGAGCGAGAACGCCTTGTTCTTTCCGTACCAGTAGGCGGCGACGCCATGACCGCCATCGAGAATGCCGGACGATACCGCGTCGAGCATCTGGAAGGCCGGCACCACCGACCCGGCGGGCAGAAGTTCAAGCTCCACGCGCCCGCCGGTCATGGCATTGACGCGCTTGACATAGTCGCCGGCGAATTCGTGGAAGATGTCCTTGTTCGGCCAGGTCGACTGGAACTTCAGCTTGATCGGGGCCTGTGCGTGCACCGCCGGGGCGGCGATGACGCCCGCGCCGGCTGCAGCCGCGGCGGTGGTGATGAAGCGGCGGCGGCTGGTGCGCAGATCCTGGCGCGATCCGGCGTTCTTCCCTGACGTGTCGGTCATGGGGATTCCTCCTATGGCGTTTCCTCGCGGGTCGTGCCCGCCGGGCAGCGCTTCAGCGCCTTGTCCCGATCCGCCAAGGAGACGATGACGCAAGGTCAAGTGCAAGCGCTAAATGTCGGCATGCGCGGCGTTGCGCTTGAACGATAGTCGTACCGCCGGGCGGTTTCCCGGTTTCCTCCGGTGCTTTCGTCATCCCTCTGTCATCCGTGCGCTCTTGAACTGCGCCGGAAAGCGGGGCTCCACCCCGCGTCAACTGGGGATACTTCCATGCGCTCGATTTTTCTCGCTGGCGTATCGGCCCTCGTCCTCGGCCTCGCGGCGCCCGTCGCCCAGGCTGAGGCGCCGGCCGTGTTCAACCGGATCGCGACCTTCAACGTGGTCGACAATCTCCCGGCGGGGGCCGATCCGGCGAAAGAGACCGCGGCGGAGATCATCACCTACACGGAGGACGGGAACACGCTGATCTACAGCGACAGTCCCGGCAAGCGCATCGGCTTCATCGACATCACCGATCCG
>JAEZMI010000017.1 GCA_023414975.1 Pseudomonadota bacterium
GGGCGGGGGCGGCGGCATCGGTTTTACTCATGGCGGGTCCGGTATCTGCAAGGCGACGGCGCGGGCCGCGCGAACGCACGCCTTATGGCGCAGATTTCGCCTCCGCCCAATCCATCCAAAGACACAGCTTTGAGATTTCGCATCGAACGGGGCGGCGGAGCACTGGCCCTGCGAGCCGCGCTGGCCAGCGGCCGCAAGGCGCCGTCCCGGAAAAAAGATGTCCGGGGCGGCGCCGCGATCAGAACTGCGGCGGGCCCATATTGAGCGGCGGCGGCTCGAACTGCGGGATGTCGAGCTGGATCGTGTTGGGGTCGACGGTCGGGCCCGCGCTGATCCAGTAGGTCACCGCTTCCGGCCACATGATGACGACCACCACGAGAATGAGCTGCATGAACAGCCAGGGTATGGCGCCCCAATAAATCTGCGAGGTGCGGATCGAGGGCGGGGCGATGCCGCGCAGGTAGAACAGCGCGAAGCCGAAGGGCGGGTGCATGAACGCTGTCTGCATGTTCACGCAGAGCAGCACGCCGAGCCAGATGAGATTGATGTCCAGCTTGATCGCCACCGGCACCAGCAGCGGCACGATGATGAAGGCGATCTCGAAGAAATCGAGAAAGAAGGCGATGAAGAAGATGAAGACGTTCACGAAAATCAGGAAGCCAAGCCGGCCGCCTGGCAGCTGCGACAGCAGGTGCTCGATCCACAGCGCGCCGTCCATGCCCTGAAAGACCAGGCTGAAAACGGTGGCGCCGATGAGGATAAACACCACCATGGAGGTGATGCGCATGGTGGACGCCATGGCCTGCCGGATCAGCGGCCATGTGAGGCGCCGGTGCAACGCGGCGAGCACGATAGCGCCCACGGCCCCCATCGCCCCCGCCTCGGTCGGCGTGGCAAGGCCCATGGCGAGCGTGCCGAGCACGAGCATGATCAGCACGATGGAGGGGATCATCCCCCACAGCACCTGCTTGATGAGCGGCCAGCCCCCCTCCCCGCGCGCCTCCGGCGGCAATGGCGGCATGGTCTGCGGCTTGATCAGAGAGAGCACGAAGACATAGGCGAGGAAGATCGCCACCTGCAGCAGCGAGGGACCTATCGCGCCGAGATACATGTCGCCGACAGGCTTGCCGAGCTGCTCGGCCAGGATGATGAGGACCAGCGACGGCGGAATAAGCTGCGTGATGGTGCCGGAAGCCGCGATCACGCCCGTGGCCAGCTTCTGGTCATAGCCGTAGCGCATCATCACCGGCAGCGAGATGACGCCCATGGCGATGACCGAGGCGGCGACCGTGCCCGTGATCGCGCCAAGGATCGCCCCGACGATGATGACGGCGTAGGCGAGCCCGCCCGGCACCTTGCCGAAGAGCTTCCCGGTCCCTTCCAGCAGATCCTCCGCCAGCCCGCAGCGCTCGAGAATGGCTCCCATGAAGGTGAAGAAAGGAATGGCCAGCAGCAGGTCGTTCGAGATGATGCCGTAAAAGCGCAGCGGCAGCGCCTGCAGGAAGGCAACGTGGAAATGGTCGGTGAGGATACCCAGCGTGCCGAAGAACAGGCCGACCGCAATCAGGGAAAAAGCCACCGGAAAGCCGGCCAACATGAAACAGATCATGCCGGCGAACATGAGCGGGGGCATCACGCCATGAGAGAACATGAGGAGGCTCTTCGGTCGTGGTGTCGGGAAAAGGGTGAGGCTGCGGACGCGGAAAGATCAGCCGCGGTCATGGCGGCTATTGCAGCGGCTTCTCATAGGTCGTCTCGACCTCGATCACGCCCGCGAGTGCCCCCACGCGCTTGATCAGCTCGGAAACGGCCTGAAGCGTCAGCAGTGCGAATCCGAGCGGCAGCAGCAGCTTGGCCGGCCACAGGATCAACCCGCCCGCATTCTGCGACATCTCGTCGGACAGAAAGGACATCCAGAAGAACGGAAAGCTCAGCAGGGTGAGATAGATGCCGGCTGGGATCAGGACGACGATGAAGCCCACCGTATCGATCCACAGGCGACTGCGCGGCGAGACCGACATGTAGAGCAGATCCACCCGCACATGCTCGTTCTTCTGCAGCGTATAGGGCGCGCCCAGGAGGACAAGGGCCCCGAACAGGTACCACTGGATCTCCAGCAGGCCATTGGTGCTGTAGCTCAGCAGATAACGCACTGTGGCGTTGCCCGCGCTGATGAGGCACGAAATCAGCACGCACCAATCCGCGATGCGGCCGAATTTCTCATTCAGCCAGTCAATGCCCCGGCTGAAGGCGAGCAATGCGCCCATGCGACGTCCCCTCCGAAAAGCGCCGACTTTTGTCGTTGCGCTGGCAAAGGCGTTGCAATCGCCCTCCAAGCCACTTTCGGCAAGATAGACCATGGTCTCACGCAATTAAAACCCGCCGGCCGCATTCAGCGGCAGGCGGGTGCGCATGACGTTAGGTCATTGAGCCTAAATGGAAGGCCGTCGATGTCAGGGAACTTGCTTGGCGCCGGCGCCCGCTCAGGCGATGCGGGCAGCCCCTGGCCCGGAACGCCGCGGATTGTCCGGGCGGACCAGCGTCGGCAGCTTCCAGCCCATGAGTTCGCACGTGATCAGGCGATCCTGAGGGTCGCGGATTTCCACCGGCCGCTGCCCGCCGGCCCGGCGCATCTCCATCGCGCGGTCCGCGGCCTCGCGCACCGTCGCGTAGCGGGCACGCTTCATCGGCCCCATGACGCCCGAAGACGAGGCTTCGGCGTAATAAAGGATGTAATACGGACAGGTGTCCTGCTGCACGGATGCTCTGTGGAGAGTCGCCGGCCGGGCCGCGCCCTGCCGCTCGCCATCCTGGCCCCGCATCGCCGTGGGTACGCCTGCCTCAGACATCGCCGGAACTCTCCTGATTGTGCGAAAGGCCTCTGCGGCCGGCCTCAGGAAGCGCTTGGCTGAGTCGATGGTCAATCGGTTTATTTTCGCATCTTGATGGGAACAAACGGCTCGAACCCGCGTTGCGAACACCATAAAATGGCGGATCACACTACATTATTACCATTATAAAGAAATGCCATTAGCTTAGGTTTACACGCAAACCGGCCTCTTACAATGAACGGCGCGCCGCGTTACTTTTCGATACGCCAAAATTTTTGCGGGAAGGCCCAGTAAAGCTCTAAACGGAGGAGTTGCGCGGCGGCAAAGAAAAAGGGCCCGGCCGCTTCCGCTGCCGGACCCTCTATTGCGGATACCAGAACGACGGTCAGGCCGCTTCGAACAGGCGGCGCTCCACGACCGGCGTGCCGCGCAGCCCGCCGATCGCCTTGGCGGCGGCCAGCACGGCGAGGTCGATCAGCGGCTCGACGATGATGACGAGCATATAGGCCGCGCCGAAGGAGAAGATCGACGCTGCGTTCTCCACGGTGAAGCCGTGGCCGTAGAAGGCCCAGAACGCCACCCACACGACGATGCCCGCCTGATAGGCGGTCGAAAGCGCCAACGCCTGACGATACTTCAGCTCCACATAAGGCGTGTTCGGTGCGATGACCTGCTTGGCCAACGCCATCAGCGCGAAGAGCGGCACCAGCAGCGTGGTGACGTTCATGCCGTATTGCGGCAGGTCGAAAGGCGCGAAGGACAGGCCTTGGATCAGCAGCCCGGCAGCAAGGCCGATGGCGGCGGGCGCAACACCGAAGATGAGAAACAGCGTCGAGCCGAGGATGAGATGCACCTCGGACACGCCGACCGGATGGTGCGGCAGGATTTCGAAGAAGGCGAAAACGAGCGCCGTGGTCGCAATGCTGCGCGCCGCCAGCGAGACCAGGCCGCGCGAGGCGATCGCTTCGCCCGCGAGTTTAAGCGTGTAAGCACCGGCGCCGGCCGCCGTCACATAGCTGAGCCAGATCTTCCCTTCGGCCACGAGGCCGGGTTCGATATGCATAATCGTCTCCTGTGCCGTCTCACCCGACGGCGTGCGTGTGGACCCATGCACATGGCCGGTCTCCTGACTCGCGGGTCACAGCACGATTTCCGCCTTCCCGGCCTCCGTGTGGGGGAGAACCAGTGGCGTGATGGAAGGCGCTCGCCGCTCACAGTCGCGGGGGCGGTCGGGGCTTCGGGCTTGCGCCCTTCCCCGTTCCCGTTTCACCCGGCCGAGTCACCCCGGCCGGACACCATGTGCGCGCCCATGAACGCGCGCGCGCATGCCTTGAGTCAAGCATGCCGCCCGCGGCGGCGCGAAGCCGTAAAAGGCGCGGACTTCGTCAGGCGCCGCCCATCTCGTCGAGCGCCATCGGCGATTCCGGCAGCACCTGCCCGCCATCGATCACCATGCCCTGCCCGGTGATGTACCCCGCCTCCTCGCTGGCGAAGAACAGCGCGGCATTGGCGATGTCGAACACGGTGCCGAGCTTCTTCATCGGCACGCAGGCGGCGGTCGAGGCGATATAGGCCTCGCCCATGCCCTCCATGCCTTCGGTGAGGATGTTGCCGGGCATCACCGCATTCACCGTGATGTTCCACGGCGCCAGTTCGATCGCCGCCGTGCGCATGAAGCCCATCTGCCCGGCCTTCGAGGCTCCGTAATGCGTCCAGCCGGGGAAGCCGGTGATCGGCCCGGTGATGGAGGAGGTGATGACGACGCGCCCCTTCTTCGCCGCCTTCATCGCCGGCAGCACGGCGGAGACGGAGAGGAAGGTGCCCTTGAGGTTCGTGTTCATGACGAGGTCGAAGTCGTCCTCGGTCATCGCGCCGAGCTTGGCCGCCGGAAAGATGCCGGCATTGGCGCAGAGCACGTCGATCGCGCCGTAGCGGTCTAGCGCGGCCTGCGCCATGGCGAGCGTGTCGGCGGTCTTGGTCACGTCGGCGGCGAAGGCGGAGGCGTTCGGGCCGATCTCGGCTGCCACCTTCTCGGCCTCCTCCAGCTTGCGGCTCACCACCAGCACGTTGAGGCCAGCCTGGCCGAAGCGCAGCGCGATGCCGCGGCCGATGCCCTTGCTGGCGCCGGTAACGATGACGGTTTTTCCCTCAAGCGACGTGAACATGGTCGGATAAGCCCTCTGGATATCGTTGTTTTTAAAGGGGATTGGCAACACCGCGCGGGGGTGAACCTCGCTCGTGATCAAAGATTAGACTGCCTCCCTTTTCATCAGGGTGCGCTGCAAAAATAGTGTTGTAAAGCCCAAATCCGAATGTTTAGGATCGCACACAATCCAACATAAGAACCACATCGCGATCAGGAATGTGGTCCATCCGGCGCGGCGGCGACCCCACCCGCGCGACAATCCAGAGGACGTGACATGTCAGGCATTTCCAGAAGGTCGCTGCTCAAGGGCATGGGCACCGGGCTCGGCGCGCTGGCCGCTTCCGGGCCGCTGTTCAACGCCAACAAGGCGTTCGCCGCGCGCGAGAAGGAGCTGAACATCCTGTGCTGGGAGGGCTACAACTCCGCGCAGGTGCTCGACCCGTTCCGCTCCAAGACCGGCGCCACGGTGAAGGCCGAGAGCCTCACCAACGATCCCACCATGATCAACCGCCTGCGCGCCGGCGAGATCAACACCTGGGACCTGATCAATGTGAACAATCCCTGGGCACGCAAGGTGATGCTGCCCGAAAAGCTCATCAAGCCGCTGCCCAAGGCGGAGTTCGAGCCCTTTTTCGCGAAGATGCTGCCCGAGTTCAAATGGCCTTATAAGTGGGCCATGAGCGCCGATGGCAGCGAGCTCATCGGCATGGCCCAGCGCTTCGGGCCTTACAGCTACGTCGTCAACACCGACAAGATCAGCCGCAAGACCGCCGAGGATACAGGCTGGGATCTGTTCAACGATCCGGCGCTGGCCGGCAAATACGGCATCCTCGAATCCGATGACTGGAACGTCTTCAACATCTTCATCATCGCCGGCATCGACCCGTTCAAGACCCACACGCCGGACGAGTTCGCCAAGTTCGACGAGACGGCCAAGCGCGTCTTCAAGGGCGCCAAGCTCATCGGCGACATCGCTTCGATGAACCAGGCGCTCATCTCCGGCGAGATCGACCTGCACATGACGGGCGGCACCTATTCGGTGTCTCCCGCCCGCGCCGACGGCCACCCGAACCTGCGGGGCATCACACCCCTGCGCGGCCCGCTGCCGGGCGGAAAGGGCGGCATCGCCTGGATCGAGATCACGTCGACCGTGAACAACCCGAACCTGTCGCCGCTGGCGATCGAGTTCCTGAAATACGTGCAGGCGCCGGATGTCGCGCACACCGTCGCCTTCGCCGAGGGCACGTTCAACCCGGTGGCGCAGATGGGCACCAAGGAGTGCTTCGACCTCTTCACCAAGGACGAGCTGGACGCCATCCAGTGGGACAGCCTGCAGGAAGAGATGAACCGCTCGGTCGAATACGACATCGTGCCGGACTACGACAAGGCGCTCGACATCATGAACGCCGCCAAGCGCCTGCGCGGCTGACGATGGCGGCTGGCCTCCGGCGGGCAGAGAGGCGGGCTTTGTCCCGCCCCTCGGCGTGAGAAGCCAGGGCCAGCGCTGTCATCCTGAAGTGCCCGGCGCTCGGCGTCGGGCGTCGAAGGACGCGAGACGCTCGCCGCCCGCGCCCCCCGTTTTCTGAGCGGCACCCGCGCCGCCCACATCGACCCGAAAGAACCTGCATGCTCCAGACCACGCCCGCCGGCGAAGCGCCCAAGCCGATCCTGCAACTGGTAGGGGTGCGCAAGACCTTCGGCGGCTTCAATGCCGTGGAAGGCATCGACCTCGATGTGCGCGAGGGTGAGTTCCTCACCATCGTCGGCCCCTCCGGCTCCGGCAAGACCACGCTGCTGCGCATGCTCGCCGGTATGGACACGCCGAGCGAGGGCAACATCACGCTGCACGGCGAGCTGATCAACGACATGCCGCCGAACAAGCGGCCGACCTGCCTCGTCTTCCAGTCGCTCGCCCTGTTCCCGCACAAGAGCGTCGGCGAGAACATCGCCTTCCCGCTCAAGGTGAAGGGCGTGGACGCCGCGACCCGCAAGGCGCGGGCGCTGGAGCTGATGCGCGTGGTCCGGCTGCCGGAGCACTATTACGACAAGAACGTCATGAAGTGCTCGGGCGGCGAGCGCCAGCGCGTCGCGCTCGCCCGCGCCTTTGCCTATGACCCGCAGGTCCTGTTCTTCGACGAGCCGCTTTCCGCCCTCGACTACAAGCTTAAGAAGGCGCTGGAGAAGGAACTGAAGGACCTCCACCGCGAAACCGGGAAGACCTTCATCTACATCACCCATTCGCTGGAAGAGGCGATGGTGATGAGCGACCGCATCGGCGTCATGCGCGCCGGGCGCCTGGTGCAGGTCGGCACACCGGAGGAAATCTACGGCGCGCCGGTCGACCGCTTCGTCTCCGAATTCGTCGGCGAGGTGAACACGATCAAGGTGAAGCGCGGGGCCGACGGCACCTGGTCCGGCGTCGATCTCCCCGGCCGTTTCACCGTCCGCCCGCCGCGGGATGGCAGCGCTCTTGACGAAGCCTTCGTGGTTATCCGCCCGGAATATATGCGCTTCCTCAATCCGGGCGACCCCGCCGACAACCGGGTCGAAGGCATCGTCTACAATGAATATTCGCTCGGCTCACGTATTCAGTACCAGGTGCGCGTCGGCGCGGGCGAAAAGGTGATGCTGGTCGAGCTGTCGCGCGCCCATGCCCTGCCGCCGGGCGCGGACCGGACGGTGACGCTGGGCTGGGACGCCGCCGATGCGTTCACGCTCGGGAGCTGAACCTATGTCCAGCCTCGCCGTCGCCTCCTCGGCCTCCGGCTCCGCCGAAAGCGCGGGCACGCTGCGTCAGCAGCGGATGCTTTCGCTCGGCGCCCGCTGCGCGCTCCCGGTCGCCATCCTGCTCGGCATCGGCTTCCTCGCCCCGCTGGTGGCGATCCTCGCCTATGCCTTCGCCACGCCCCGCAGCTTCGACGTGTTCACCAGCTTCACGCTGGAGAACTTTGCCGGCCTGTTCGATCCGTCCAATACGGTATGGGTCTCGTTCGTCTGGTCCTGCGGTTTCGCGCTGTTCACCGTGGCGATTCTCGCCGTCATCTCCTACCCCATCGCCTATGGGCTGAACGCCGTATTCGGGCGCTGGGCGGGGCTCATCAGCGTGTTCTTCGTCTTCCCGCTCTTCGTGTCGGAGAATGTCCGGCTCTATGGCTGGGTGCTGTTCTTTATCAAGAACGGCGTGCTCGACGGCACGCTGAAATGGCTCGGCTTCTCCGGAGGGCCGGAGGTGCTGTACACCCCCGGCATCACCCTGTTCGGCATGGTCTATACCTACCTGCCCTTCATGCTGTTCCCGATGACGCTCGGCCTTGCCCTGGTGCCGCGCGACCTCGTGGACGCGGCGCGCGATCTCGGCGCCGGGCGCCTGTTCATCTGGCGCGAAATAGAGCTGCCGCTCGCCATGCCCGGCATCATGATCGGCATGCTGCTCACCTTCGTGCTGGCCATCGGCGCGACGGCGGAAGCCAAGATTCTCGGCGGCCAGTCGATCATCGTCATCTCGCACGACATCGAAATCGCCTTCACCTATTCACAGAACTGGCCGCTCGGCTCGGCCCTGTCGGTCCTGGTCACGCTGTTCATCGGCGCGCTCACCTTGTTCGCGCTGTCGAAACTGGACCTCGACCGCATGCTCGGGAGGCGCTGAGCCATGAGCCACAAGCGCACCAACGCCCTTATCTGGATCTGGACGCTGTTCGTCATCGCCGTCATCTACCTGCCGATCATCTGCGGCGCGCTGGCGAGCTTCAACAAGAGCCGCTATTTCGGCTTTCCGATCAAGGTCTACTCGACCGAATGGTGGGACAAGACCATCGCCTCGATCGAGATCGGCATGATCGTGCGGAACTCGATCACGATCGCGCTGCTGGTGACGGTTCTGTCGGTGGCCATCGCCACCTGCGGGGCTCTCGCCTTCGCGCGCTACGACTGGAAGGGTCGGCGGCTCTATCAGAAGCTCATCATGCTGCCGATCTTCTTTCCGCAGCCGGTGCTGGGCCTCGCCATGCTGCTCGGCTTCAGCGCCGTCGGCATCCAGACGAGTTGGATGACCGCCGTCTTCGCCCATCTCGTCTGGATCGTGCCGGTTGTCACACTGGTCATCGCGATTCAGGTTTATGGCTTCGATCCCGCGCTGGAAGAGGCGGCGTTCGATCTCGGCTGCACGCGGCTGCAGGTACTGCGCGAGGTGACGCTCCCCATTCTCTGGCCGGGCATCTGGTCGGGAATGCTGTTCGCCTTCCTGCTCTCGTGGAGCAATTTCCCGCTGTCGCTCTACACCGCCGGCGCGGACTCGACGATCCCGAAATGGCTCTACGCCAAGATGGTGGCGGGCTACACCCCCATGGTTCCCGCTCTCGGCACCATGGCGACGCTGGGGGCGGCGATGCTCCTGCTGGTCGGCGGGCTCGCCGGCATCGTCCTGCGGCGGCGGGCGGCGTCATGAGCGAGGGTGAGGGCAAGACGGCCGAGGAGACCCGGGAGCGTCGACGCCCGCGCCTCGACAAGGCGGGGCGCCATGAGCGCATCCTTGCCGAGATGATGGCGACGCCGACCCTGCGCGTCGGCGACCTCGCGGCCGACCTCGAAGTGTCCACCGAAACCATCCGGCGCGACCTTTTCGAACTGCAGGAGCGCGGCCTCATCAACCGCACCTATGGCGGCGCCGTGCGCCCCTTCGCCGCCGAGCCGGCGGTGACGGAACGCCACCACATGATGGTGGCCGAACGCGAGGCGATCGCCGCGGTGGCGGTCAAGTTCATCAAGCCGAAGGAAGTCATCGCCATCGGCGCGGGAGCGACCACCACCCATGTCGCCCGGCGCATGGCGGCGGAGTGCCGGGACATCACCGTCATCACCCACTCCTTCTCGGTCGCGACCGTGGTGGCCGCCAATCCGACCATCGACGTCATCATGTGCCCCGGCCGCTATGATGCGCGCGAGGGCATGATGGTGGGCGCGGAAACCATCGACTTCCTGCAGAACTACAACGTCAACCGGGCCGTTCTCGGCATTTCCGGCATCACCACGGACGGCCTCGCCGATGCCGAGGCGCCGGCGGCCTGGGTCTACAAGGCGATGATGAACCGGGCGGCGGAAACCATCGTCGTTTCCGACCACACGAAATTCGACGTCGAGGCGCTCGCCATCTGGGCGCGGATTCCCGACATTCAGCGCCTTGTCGCCGATCGCCCTCCGGGCGGCGCGCTCGCGCGGGCGCTGGCGCGGGCGGGCGTTGAGCTCAACGTGGCGGGCCGGCGATGAACCGCGGTGACATCGCTGAGCCTGCCATGGCGCGCCGCCGACCTCGTCGTGCCGACGAAACTTCACGTGCCCTGAAAGTTGCCCATGACACAGCCCATGTATGACGATGCGTTCCTGGCGAAGCTGGAGGCGGGCCTGCGGGGCGCCCTGCCCTTCTGGGGCCTGTCGGACGCCACTGAGCTGAAGCTGCTCACCATTTCGGAGAACGCGACCTTCCGCGCACATGACCCGTCAACCGGACGCGATGTCGTTTTCCGTGTCCACCGGCCGGGCTACCATACGCGCGCCGAGATCGAATCCGAGCTCGCCTGGCTCACCGCCCTCGGGCAGGACGGCGTGGTGGCGACGCTCACTCCCGTGCCGAAGACCGACGGTTCGCTGATCGCCGACATTGATGATGAAGGCACGAAGCGCCATGCCGTCGCCTTCGAGCTGGTGTCGGGAAGCGAACCCGCCGAGGGCGAAGACCTGCCGCGCTGGTTCCGGGAACTCGGCGCCATCAATGCCCGCCTGCACGCCCACGCCAGGAGCTGGCAGCCACCGGAAGGCTTCGTGCGTAAACGGTGGGACTATGACGCCATGCTCGGCAAGGTCATGCTCTGGGGCGACTGGCGCGCGGCGCTTGGCCTCACCGACGAGGGTCGCGCGGTTCTGGAGCGCACCGCGCTCGTCCTGCACGACCTCGTGGACGCCTATGGCACGTCGCCGGACCGCTTCGGGCTGGTCCATGCCGATATGCGGGTCGCCAATCTGCTGGTCGACGGCGACCGGCTGTCGGTGATCGATTTCGACGATTGCGGCTTCTCCTGGTATCTCTACGACTTCGCCGCGGCCATCAGCTTCGTCGAGCACGAGCCCTATATCCCGCAGCTTCAGGCGGCCTGGATCGAGGGCTATCGCACCGTCGCGCCTCTCACGGACGCGGAGTGCGCGATCCTGCCGGTGTTCATCATGCTGCGCCGGATGCTGCTCACCGCATGGGTCGCGTCCCATGCCGAAACGCCGACGGCCCAGGCAATGGGCGAGGCCTATACGGAGGGGACGGTCGCGCTCGCCCGCGCCTTCCTCGCCACCTATGACCCGGCTGAACCGGCCGCGGACAGTGCGAGGGCCGTATCATGACGAGCCGCGAACTTCAGATTCTCTCGCTCAACGCCTTCGATGGCGCGGGTGGGAGCCTTGCCCCGGACATCGCCGCCCTCGTCGAACGCCGCAAGAAGAGCTACGGCGCGGCTTCCGTGCTGTTCTACGAGGAGCCGCTGAAGATCGTCCGCGCCGAGGGCGCCTATCTCTACGCCTCGGACGGGCGCGGCTATCTCGACTTCTACAATAACGTGCCGACCGTCGGACACTGTCACCCCAAGGTGGTGGAAGCCGTGCGCCAGCAGATCGGCGCGTTCAACATCCATTCGCGCTATCTGTTCGACGTGGCGCACGACTATGCCGAGAAGTTGCTCGCCACCTTTCCGGCACCGCTGAGCAATCTCGTTCTCGCCTGCACCGGCTCGGAGGCGAACGACCTCGCCCTGCGCATGGCCAAACGCCAGAGCGGCGGCACCGGCTTTGTGGTGACGCGCACCGCCTATCACGGCAACACGGCGGCGGTGACGGAGGTCTCCCCCTCCTCCTACAAGCGCGGCGCCCCGCCGGCGCATGTGCGCCTCGTGCCGCCGCCGGATCCGGCGCTGTTCGGCAACAATGTCGCGCAGGGCTTCGCAGACGCGGTCGCCGACGCCATCGCCGCCATGGAAGCGGACGGCATCAAGTTCGCCGGCCTGCTGGTCGATACCATCTTCTCCTCGGACGGCGTCTATGCCGACCCGCCGGGCTTTCTTGCCGCGGCAGTCGAAGTGGCGCACAAGGCCGGCGGCCTGTTCATTGCCGATGAGGTCCAGCCCGGTTTCGGGCGCACCGGCGCCGGGATGTGGGGCTTTTCGCGCCACGGGCTAACCCCGGACATCGTCACGATGGGCAAGCCCATGGGCAATGGCTACCCCATTGCGGGTGTGGTGACGAGGCCGGAGATCCTTTCCGATTTCTGCGACGATTTCGGCTACTTCAACACCTTCGCCGCCAGCCCCGTCGCCACCGCCGCCGCCCTGGCGGTACTTGAAGCGATTGAGGAGGACGGGCTGATCGCCAACGCCGCGAAAGTCGGCCGGCATCTCACGGCGCGCCTGAAGCATCTTCAGGCCAGGGCGCCGATCACGGCGGTGCGCGGCGCCGGACTCTATCTCGGCGTCGAGTTCGGCGATGAGAACGGGCCGACGCCGGACGTCGCCAAGCACCTCATCAATGGCCTGCGCCAGCGCGGCATTCTCATCGGCGCCGCCGGCCAGTTCGGCAATGTGCTGAAGATCCGCCCCCCGCTTTGCGTCACCACCGACCATGCGGACGAACTGGTGGACGCCATGGCGGAGTTGCTCGCCTAGAGCAGGCGCCGATCAGCCTGCACCGCCGGGGGACCGGATCGCGCACTAATCCCGCGCGGGCGGCGCGTCGATCCAGTCGGCCGCCGCCTGCCGCACGGCGTCGAGCACGCAAGCCCCAACCGCCTCGCCGATCGCCGTGTGCATGCCGGCATAGGGCGCGCCGGCATAAGGTTCGCCATCAGGCGCGGCGGGCGCGGCCATCACCACACAATCCGTCCCCGTGCCGGTGACGGCCTCGCTCATCCCCGACGCCCGGTAGCCCGCCTCCACCAGCGCGACGGTGCGCGCCTGCACCACCAGCGCACTCGCTTCCACCAGGGCGGCATCGGTCAGCGGGCGGTCGACATAGGCGAGAATATTGATGGTTCCCGCCCCCTCCCGCGTCCGATCCCTCTGTGCCGTCACCCGCCGGGCGCCGATCCTCTCGCCATTGCGCAAACCGAGCGTGACGATGGAGCCTGCGCGCACGCCCTCCACCTTCGCCGTGCCACAGACATAGGACGCGACGTCGCGCGCGGTGAGCATCGCCACCGCCGCGTCGAGCCCCGCCGCCGCGAGCTCCCCGGCGAACCAGCGATCCGCGTCGACCTCCGGCCCCAGCTCCCCCGGGCCCACCTCACGCCAGACCACCGTCTGCGCCGTCACGAAGCCCGGCCGGCGCGGGGCCCAACTCACCATCCGGTGCGGCGCGCCGAAGCGCACCGTCAGCCAGGGCCGACGGCAATCGATGGCGAGCATGCTCACGCCTGGTCCAGATAGCGGCGCGCCAGATGCGCCTTGAACACCCCGGCATCGAGAGGCCGGCCGGTGGCGCGGGTCAGCAGGTCATCCGTGGCATGGAGCGAGCCCTGGCCATGGATATGGGCGCGCAGCCAGCCGACCAGCGGGGCGAAGTCGCCCCGTGCAATGCCCGGCAGAACGTCCGGCTCGGCCCGGCAGGCGGCGTCGAACAGCTGTGCCGCCGTCATGGCGCCCAGCGTGTAAGTCGGGAAATAGCCCCAGCCCCCGCTCGGCCAGTGAATGTCCTGCAGGCAACCCAGCCGGTCATTGGGCGGGACGATACCGATGAGATCCCGCATCCCCGCATTCCAGGCGATGGGCAGGTCGCTCAGCGGCAGGTCGCCGGCAATCATCGCCTTTTCCAGCCGGTAGCGCAGTATCACATGGGCGGGGTAGGTCACCTCGTCGGCATCGACCCGGATGAAGCCGCGCTCGACCCGCGTGTAGCGCCGCCAAAGGCCCTCCGCCTCCCAGCCCGGTCCCAACCCGCCAAACGCCTCACGCATCAGCGGCGCGGCGAAGTCGAGGAAAGAGCGTGAGCGGCAGGCCTGCATCTCCATGATGAGCGACTGGCTCTCATGCACGCTCATGCCCCGCGCCTGGCCGACCGGCTGGTTCATATAGGCGGCCGGACGGCCCTGCTCGTAGAGCGCGTGGCCGGTTTCATGGATCACGCCCATCAGCGCCTTGCTGAAATCGGCCTCGTCATAGCGGGTGGTGATGCGCACATCATGATCCGCCCCGCCGCAGAACGGGTGCGCGGAGACGTCCAGCCGTCCGCGATCGAAGTCATAGCCGAGCGCGGCCATGATCTTCAGCCCGAGCTGGCGCTGCGCCTCGACGGGGAACGGGCCCTCCGGCACGGGCGGTTCCGGGCGGCGGGCCTGCGCGGCCAGCGCCTCCTCGGTGAAGCCGGGCAAAAACGCCGCCAGATCGTCGAACAGCGCGTCGATCTGCGCGGAGCGCCCGCCAGGCTCGTAATCGTTCAGCAGCGCGTCGTAGACGGAGAGGCCGAGCTTCTCACCCTTGGCGACGCCGGCCTCGCGCTGCAGCTTGAGCACCTCTTCGAGCCGTGGCCGAAGGGCGGGAAAGTCCGAGGTCTCCCGCGCGCTGCGCCACGCCATTTCGCAGGCGGAAATGGCCCGGCTGGTGGCGGCGACGAGATCGGCGGGCAGCGCGGTCTGAATGGTCCAGCTTCGGCGGATCTCGCGCAGATTGGCACGCTCCCAGTCGCCCAGATCAGCCTCGCCTTCCGCAGCGTCGAGCCAATCGCTGACGCGCGGATCGACGGCCATCTCATGCGCCATCACCCGCAAGAGCGCCATGCTGTCGGCCCGCGAGGCCGCCGCGCCCTTGGGCATCATCACATCGCTGTCCCATTGCAGGATGCCGATGGCGTTGGAGAGAGCGGAAAGGCGGCCAAAGTGATCGGCAAGCTGGGCATAGGCACTCATCGGGCGGCTCCGGGGCACACGTGATGTCCCTTCCTTCACGCAGTTGCGGCGGCGGTCAACGCCAATCGCGCATCAGGCCGCCCGCGCGCCGAGCGTCGACGCCAGATTTTCGGTCAGAAACTCGACCAGCGGCCGGATGAACTCGCCCGCCGCCCGCTCCTCGCCGAGCAGCACGATCTCGGTCATGGGCAGGGCCGGCCAGTGCTCCGGCGGGGTGAGAACCTTCAGGTCCGGCCCGGCGAAGGAACGCCCGAGCGCGGTCACGCCGAGGCCGCCGGCCACCGCGGCGCGGATCCCGGTGAGGCTGGAGGCGGTACAGGCGGCGAACCAGCCGCGCGCCACCCGCTCCAACGCCCCGATCATCACTTCGCGATAGGCGCAGGGGGGCGGCAGCAGCACCAGCGGCACGGGGCGGGAAAGCTCCGGCTCGTAGCCATTGGCGGCGAGCCAGACCAGCGGCTCGCGCCAGATTACCCGCCCACGCTTCGTGTGGCCGCCCTTCTTGGCGATCACCGCGTCGAGGCCGCCCGCCTCATGCGCGGCGAGCAGGTCGCAGCTCAGCCCGGTGCGCAGTTCCAGATGCAAGCCGGGATAGAGCCGCTGGAAGCGCGCCAGCATTCCGGGCAACAGCGTTGGCATGAAATCCTCGGCGACGCCGAGCCGGAGAGTCCCGACCTTCGGCTCCAGCAGCGTCCGCACGGCGACATCGTTCACCTCGATCATGCGACGGGCCACCGCCAGCAGCCGCTCGCCATCGAGCGTGAGCGTCAACGACCGGCTGTTGCGCTCGAAGACGCGCCGGCCGATCAGCTCCTCAAGCCGCATCACCTTCTGGCTCACGGCGGATTGCGAGCGCCCCACGATATCGGCCGCCGCGGTGAAGCTGCCGGTTTCGGCGACGGCGACGAAGGCGCGCAGAAGGTCGAGTTCAAGATCGGGATAGCGCATGACCATTCGATTTCCAGCTAGGTGGAATTAGAACTATGCGTTGGCCTTCTTGCAGGCAAGCCCACATCCTCGCCGCCGATCCATCCCGCGCCGTCCGGCGCCACCGAGGTTTGCCATCATGAAGGCCATCGGCTTCACCGCCCCCCATCCCATCGACGCGCCCGAGGCGCTGCTCGATCTCGATCTGCCCACCCCTGTCCTGCGCCCGCGCGACCTGCTGGTCCGCGTCGAAGGCGTGTCGGTCAATCCGGCCGATGTGAAGATCCGCGCAAGCGCGACCCCACCGGCCGGCGAGCCCCGTATCCTCGGCTTCGACGCGGTCGGCACCGTCGAAGCCGTGGGGCCGGAGGTGTCGCTGTTCAGGCCGGGCGACGCGGTGTTCTACGCCGGCGCCATCGACCGGCCGGGCAGCAATGCCGAGCTTCAGGCGGTGGATGAGCGCATCGTCGGCCGCCGCCCGAAGAGCCTCACCACCGCCGAGGCGGCCGCCCTGCCGCTCACCGCCATCACCGCCTGGGAACTGCTCTTCGACCGGCTGCGCGTGCCCTATGGCGTGAAAGCGCCGGGCGGCGCGCTGCTCATTGTCAATGGCGCGGGCGGGGTGGGCTCCATCCTCATCCAGCTCGCCCGCAAGCTCACCGGCCTCACGGTCATCGCCACCGCCTCGCGGCCGGAGACCGTCGCCTGGGTGGAGGCGATGGGCGCCCATCACGTCATCGATCACCGCGGGAAGCTGGACGAGGAACTGCGTCGTATCGGCATCCCTGAGGTGCAGTATGTGGCCGGCCTCACCGGCACCGAGCAGCATCTGCCCGCCATCATCAACGCGCTGGCGCCACAGGGCGCGCTGGCGCTGATCGACGATCCGGACGTGCTCGACATCGCCCCGATGAAGCGCAAGAGCCTGTCGGTGCATTGGGAACTCATGTTCACCCGCCCGCTCTTCACGACGCAGGACATGATCCGCCAGCACCATCTGCTGAACGAGGTGGCGGACCTCGTGGACGCGGGCGTGCTGCGCACGACGGTGAAGGAGGATCTCGGCCCGATCACCGCCGCCAATCTGCGCCGCGCCCATCGTCTCGTGGAGAGCGGACGCAGCATCGGCAAAGCGGTGCTCACCGGCTTCTGACGCGGGATGCCGTCGAGGACGCCCGCCGCGTGGGCGCCGCTCGGGCGCCCGTCACCTCAGCCCGCGCGAGAGGACGGCGAGCCAATCCGCCTCGGTGATGACGCCGACCGGCCGGCGCTCCGCGTCGACCACGAAGACGGCATGCACGCGGTCCTGCGCGAAGCGCGGCAGCAGGTCCATGGCGGGGGATTCGGGCGACACCGCCGCGCCCTGCGAGGCGACGGCGCCCACCACACCTTGCGCCTCCACCAGTTCCGGCAGGCCGATCGCGCCGGCCAGCCGGCCCTCATCATCCACCACGGCGAGGCGGCGCACATCGTGCGCGAGGAGCAGCCGGCGCGCCTCCTCCACCGGAGCGAAGACGGCGACGGAAATAACCGGGGCCGTCATCAGCTCGCGGCAGGTGATGTCGTGATAGGCCCGCGCCAGCGCCCGCCGTTCCACCGCCCGCAGCACCGTCTCGAGGTCATCCAGCGAAATGTCATAGGTCTCGCCGATGTCGGCGAGGGACGCTTCCATATCGCTGCGGCTGAAAGCGAAGGGCGTCGGCGCCTTCGGCGCGGCCACGGCCGCGGGCGCCGGCGCGACATGCGGGAAGGCGTGACCGGAAACGCGATGATAGGCGTAAGCAGTGGCGACGAGGATCACCGCGTTCAGCCCCACCGGCACCAGCGGAAAGAAGTAGCTCGACGAGGCGCCGGCGAAGAGCCCCACCAGCGCCGCCGCGCCGCCCGGTGGATGCAGGCAGCGCAGGATCGACATCAGGGCGATGGCGCCGCCCACCGCGAGGCCGGCCGACAGCGCCGAGAGCGGCAGCAGATGGGCGATCACCACGCCCACCAGCGCGGAGACGACATTTCCGCCGATCACCGGCCAGGGCTGTGCCATCGGGCTCGCCGGCACGGCGAAGAGGAGCACCGCCGAGGCACCCATGGGCGGCACGATCCAGATGAGTTCGGGTGTGGTGCGGGCCGCGATGGCGCTGATCAGCGCCGTCAGCGCAATGCCGGCCAGCGCCCCCAGCGCGGCCAGAAGCCGGTCGCGCAGCGTGGCGCCGGCGAGGATGGGGCGGAAAAGCTTCAGGCGCTCAAAGGCGGACACGGGTGCCCTCCGGCAAAATGGCGATAAGGGGTGGGGTAGGCTTGACCCGGAACGGCCTCAATTCGTGGACACCGGCGGGTCGGCAAGGTCGGCGTCCCGCGGGCACCCGGGTTGCGGCGGCGCCGGAGAGGGGGGCAGCCCGAGCGCACGGATGACGGCGGCGAAGCCATCCCCCCGGTTCATCACATCGGCCAGCGTGTAGCGGTCGAACACGGCGAGAAAGGCCGCCAGCGCCTCATCGAGCACGGAAGAGAGCGAACATCGTCCGCCCAGCCGGCAATTCGGGCAGTCGACGAGGGTGAAGTCTTCCTCGGTGTGGCGCAGCAGCGCGCCCATATTTATGGCGTCGGCCGGCCGCGCGAGGCGAAAACCGCCCCTCCTCCCGCGCGCCGCGGTGACGAAGCCGGCGCGCCCAAGATCGTTCATCACCTTCATCAGGTGGTTCTGCGAAATGCCGTAGGCGCCCGCAATCTCCGCAACCGAACAGGGCCGCTCATCGCGCGCGGCGAGATAGACCATGACGCGCATGGCGAAATCCGAATAGCGGGTCAGGCGCATGAGCGGGCTGGAACTCGTTCGCCAACGAAATAGATGTACTTGCTATACATGATTTCTGATGGGAGGTGTAACAATGACCGACAATCGACCTCATGGCGCGGAACTGCAGGAAAGCGGCGCCGCGCTGCGCCGCTTCGTCATCACCGGCAAGCACCCCGAGAGCGCGATCGTCACCTCCTTCAATCTGCGCCCGGCCGATGGGGTTCCGCCCGCCCGTCATATCGCGGGCCAGCATCTGACGCTGCTCTCCGACGTTCCCGGCATCGGAAGGCTCAAGCGCAACTACACCATCTCCACGGCGCCGAACGGGGAGACCTACCGCATATCGGTGAAGCGCGAGCCGGACGGACAGGTCTCCCGCTGGCTGCATGACGCGGCCGAGATCGGCACCCCTGTGTTGGTCGGCCCGCCCGCCGGCAGCTTCGTCCTGCCGCAAGGCGATGAGCGCCCCGTTATCCTGCTCAGCGCCGGGGTCGGCCTCACGCCCATGGTGGCGATGCTGGAAGCGGCGGCGGCCGAACGCCCCAACCTCGCCGTCCACTTCATCCATTGTGCGACGAACGGTTCCGTTCACGCTTTTCGCGACCATGTGCGCGCCCTCGTGGCCCGCCGCCCGACCCTCTCCGCCACGTTCCTCTATTCGCGACCGGAAGCCGGCGACGAACAGGGTCGGGATTACGACGAGGCCGGTCCCCTCACCCTCGACCGGCTCGCCGCCCTCGCCCCGCTGGATGCCGCGGAAATCTATCTCTGCGGCCCGCTGCGCTTCCTGCGCACCTTCGTGCCGGGGCTGGCCGCGCGCGGCGTGCCCATGGAGCGCCTGCACTACGAGTTCTTCGGCGCGGTGGAGGACCTGTTCGGCGATCCGCCAGCGCAGACGCCGACAGCCGGCACGCCGGCACCCGTCCCCGCCTTCGCCGCACGAGCCGCCGCGGGCTTCACGCGCGACGCGATCGGCGGCACCCTCATCGACAGCGCGGCGGACGCCATCATCGCCAGCGATCGCGCTGGCGACATCGTGCTGTGGAACGCCGGGGCGCAGCGAATCTTCGGCTTCACGGAAGGCGAGGCTTTGGGCCGTTCGCTCGACATCATCATCCCCGAGCCGTTTCGCGCCCGCCACTGGGAGGGCTACCACGAGACCGTCGCCTCCGGCGAAAGCCGCTACGGCGCCGGCGACATGCTCGCCGTGCCCGGCCTGCACAAGGACGGGCGCCGCCTCTCGCTGGAGTTCACCATCGCGCTCATGAAGCAGGCCGGCCGCGTCACCGGCATGGTGGCGACGCTGCGCGACGTCACCGCGCGCTTCGAGGAGACCAAGGCGCTGAAGAAGAGGCTGGCCGCCGCCGAAGAGGCGGTTAACGACGCCAGGCAGGGAGCGGCATCGCCCGGGTGAGGCGCGGCACCTTTCGGCGCGGTGGGAATTGACGAGACGGCGCCTTCGGTCCGGCGCAGGTTGGGAAAAACCGCGAGGAGACGTTCCACAATGGCCGCCGCACCCCAGTCCTTCGATGCCATCATCATCGGCGCCGGGCAGGCCGGACCCTCGCTGGCGGGGCGCCTCACCGCCACCGGGATGAAGGTCGCGGTGATCGAGCGGCAGCATTTCGGCGGCACCTGCGTCAACACCGGCTGCAAGCCGACCAAGGCTATGGTGGCGAGCGCCTATGCCGCCCGCATGGCCCGCCGCGCCGCCGAATTCGGGGTGGTGCTCGAAGGCGCGCCCGGCATGGATATGGGCGTCGTCAAGGCCCGCGCGGGCAAGATCATCGCGGACGGCCGCGCTGGGATCGAGAGCTGGCTGCGCGGCATGGAAGGATGCTCGGTGATCCGCGGCCACGCGCGCTTCACCGGCCCAAAGGAGGTGAGCGTCGACGGGGCCGCGCTCACCGCCCCGCGCATCTTCATCAATGTCGGCGGCCGCGCCAGCGTGCCGGACCTGCCGGGCCTTGCCGACGTTCCCTACCTCACCAACACCGCGATGGTGGAGATGGCAGAGGTGCCGGATCATCTGGTGATCATCGGCGGCTCCTATATCGGGCTGGAATTCGCCCAGATGTTTGCCCGCTTCGGGTCCCGCGTCACCGTGATCGAACAGAGCCCGCGCCTCATCGCGCGCGAGGACGAGGACGTCTCGGCCACGGTGCGCGACATTCTGGAAGCCGAGGGCATCGCCGTCCACACCGGCGCCGGCGTTCGTCGGGTCGCGCGCGACGGCGCGGGCATCGCCGTGCATATCGACAGCGCGGACGGATCGGCCGCCCTAACCGGCTCGCATCTGCTCATCGCCATCGGCCGCCGGCCGAATACGGACGATCTCGGCCTCGATGCGGCCGGCATCGCTACCGATGCGCGCGGCTATATCGAGGTCGACGATCACCTTCAGACCAGCGTGCCCGGCGTCTACGCGCTCGGCGACTGCAATGGACGCGGCGCCTTCACCCACACCGCCTACAATGATTTCGAGATCGTCGCCGCCAATCTGCTCGACGGCGAGGACCGGAAGGTGAGCGAACGCCTGCTTGGCTACGCGCTCTATATCGACCCGCCGCTCGGCCGCGTCGGCATGACGCTGACGCAGGCGCGCCAGACCGGCCGGCCGCTGATGACCGCCAAGCGCCCGATGACCCGCGTCGGGCGCGCGGTCGAAAAGGCGGAAACGCTCGGCTTCATGAAGGTCGTGGCGGATGCGCAGACCGGACGCATCCTCGGCGCCGCCATTCTGGGCACCGGGGGCGATGAAGCCATTCACGGCCTGCTCGACGTCATGAATGCGGACCTTCCGGCCCGCTTCTTCCAGCGCGCCGTGCCCATTCACCCCACCGTCTCCGAGCTCATTCCCACGCTTCTGGCGGATCTGAGCCCGGAAAGCTGAGCCCGGAAAGCTGAGGCCCGAGAGCTGAGGCCCGAGAGCTGAGCCCCGCGTCAGAAGCCCAGTGCGCAGCCATCCTTGCGCGGGTCGGAGGCGGCCATCAGAAAGCCGGTCGCCGGATCGCGCAGAATGATCTGCCCGCCGCCGATCGGCTCCACCGCGACTTTCACCGTGTGCCCGCGCCGCTCCAGCTCCGCCCGCACCGTCTCGGGCACGCTGGGCTCGACCTCGAGCGCGCCGTCGAAGGCGAAGGAGCGCGGGGCGTCGATGGCGGTCTGCGGTTCCAGGCCGCGGTCGAACAGACCCGAGAGCAGCGCCGCCTGACCGGAGGCCTGGTAGTGCCCGCCCATCACGCCGAACACGCCCACCGCCTCGCCATCCCGGCGCAGGAGGCCGGGAATGATCGTGTGCAGCGGCCGCTTGCCCGGCGCGATGGCGTTGGGATGCCCCTCGATCAGCCGGAACGAGGCGCCGCGCGAGTGCAGCAGCACACCGGTGGCCGGGTCGAACCGGGTCGAGCCGTAGGCGTGGAAGATGGAGTTGATGAAAGACACCATGTTGCCGTCGCGGTCCACCGCGCAGACATAGACCGTGTCCTTGTGCTCCGGCTCGTCCCACAGCGCCGGCGGGCGCGCGCGGCCCATGTCGACATGGGCGGCAAGGCGCTTCCCGGTCTCGGGCGAGAGCAGCTCTTCCACCGTCACGGTCATGGCGGCGGGGTCGGCGAGCAGCGCGTCGCGGTTGTGATAGGCGAGCTTGGTCGCCTCGGCATGGATGTGGATGCGGTCGGCGAGCGGGACATCCGGGCCGAGATCGAACGCCGCCAGGATGTTCATCAGCATCAGCGCGAACAGGCCTTGCCCATTGGGCGGGCATTCCTCGACCGTATAGCCCCGGAAATTCGTCGCGATCGGTGTCGTGTAGAACGCGGCATCCTTCATCGCCGCGAAATCCTCGAGCGTGTGCAGCCCGCCCAGGCTCCGAAGATACGCCACCAGCGATTCCGCCACCTTGCCCTCGTAGAAGGCCGCCGCGCCATGGGCCGCGATCTCGCGCAGGCGCTGGCCGAGCAGCGGCTGCGCGTGGCGCTCGCCGGCGAGATAGGGCGCGCCGTCCTTCAGGAAGGCGGCGCGGGCATTCGGGTCATCCGCCAGCAGGGGGGCCTCGTCGGCCCAGTCGAAAGCGACGCGCTGGGCGACGGGGTAACCGTTCTCGGCATAGTCGATGGCACGGGCGAAAAGCTGGTCGAGCGGCAGCCGGCCATAATCGGCATGCAGCTTCATCCAGGCGGATATGGCCCCCGGCACGGTGACGGCATGGGCGCTGGTGCGCGGAATCTCGGTGGTGAGACCCGCCGCCTTCAGCGCGGCGACGCTCGCGGCCATCGGCGCGCGGCCGCTCCCGTTCATGGCGACGGTGGGTTTGCCGGCCGGGGCGTAGAGCACGAAGCAGTCACCGCCGATGCCGGTCATGGCCGGCTCGACCACGCATTGCGCCGCCACGGCGGCCAGTGCCGCATCCATCGCGGTGCCGCCGGCCTGCAGGATCTCCAGCCCGGCCGCGGTGGACAGCGGGTGGGAGGTGGCAATCGCCGCATCGCGGGCAAACAGGGTGCCCCGCGAGGGGCCGAAGAAGTCAGGGCGGCGCGTTGAAATCACGGGGCGAATCCTGCTGGCAAGCGTAACCGGAAGTAGCGTAACCGAAAGTACGGCGCCCCTCTCTAGCATGTTCCGCGGGCCGCCGCTGCCGCGCCGTTGCGGCCGCGCTCCTGCGGCATGCCGCCTCCCTCCAAAAGTCTCGATGCGCGGTGGCACCGCTTTTGCTGGCTTTCCGCACCCGGCGGGTCTCCAATGCGCCCGCCAATACCCCGAGTCGAGTTCCCCACCCCATGGGCCCCCAGGTCGTTCCCGTCATTTCCGATTCCGTCGTCCCCGCCACCGCCGATGTGGTCATTGTCGGTGGCGGCATCATCGGCACCACCAGTGCCCTGTATCTTGCCGAGCGCGGCCTCAAGGTCGTGCTCTGCGAGAAGGGACATATCGCCGGCGAGCAGTCGAGCCGTAACTGGGGCTGGTGCCGGCAGGCCAAGCGCGACCCGCGTGAGTTCGAGCTGATCCGCCATGCGCTGCGCCTCTGGCGCGGCATGGACGAGCGGATCGGCGCATCGACCGGCTTCACCACCACGGGCATCCTGTTCGCCGCCAACAGCGCGAAGCGCCAGGCCTCGTTCGAAAGCTGGGTGCAGGACGCGGCCAACGCCGGCATCCGCTCGCAGATCCTCACCGGCGCCGAGATCGCCCGCGTGATGCCCGGCGACACCGCCCCGCCGAAGGCCGCGCTGTGGTGCGAATCGGACGGGCGCGCCGAGCCGCAAAAGGCCGCCCCCGCCATTGCCGAGGCCGCCCGACGCAAGGGCGCCGTGATCCTCACCGATTGCGCCGTGCGGGGTATCGAGACCGGCGGTGGCCGGGTCATCGCCGCCATCACCGAGCGCGGGCGCATCGTCACCCCGAACATCGTGGTGGCCGGCGGCGCCTGGACCCGGCGCATCCTGAAGGATGTCGGCATCGACCTGCCGCAGCTCAAGGTGCGCGCCAGCGTGTTCCGCACCACCCCTGTGGCCGGCGGCCCGGTGCCGGCGCTATGGGACCATGACTTCGCCATGCGCCAGCGCGAGGATGGCGGCTACACCATCGCCAATGGCCATGTGAATGTCGTTCCCATCGTGCCGGACAGTTTCCGTTTCTTCCTGGATTTCCTGCCCGCGCTGCGCATGGAATTCGCCTCGCTGCGGCTGCGGCTGGATTCCCGCTTCCTCACCGAGTGGAACGAGGCGACCGCGCGTCCCTTCGACCAGCCCTCCGTCTATGAGGCGGCGCGCGTGCTCGATCCCGCGCCCGACCAGGGCTATCTCGATCAGGCCTTCGCCGCGCTCAAGCGTCGTTTTCCGGTCTTCGCCAGCGCCAGCATCGCGCAGAGCTGGGCCGGATTCATCGACGCGACGCCCGACGCCGTGCCGGTCATTTCCCCCGCGGACGGCGTCAGCGGCCTCGTGGTCGCGACCGGCTTTTCCGGCCATGGTTTCGGCATCGGGCCGGGCGCCGGCCATCTCGTCGCCGACATCGTCACCGACATGGCGCCCATCGCCGACCCCCGTCCCTACCGGCTGTCGCGCTTCTTCGACGGCTCGCGCCCGCGCCCCATGGCCGGCCTCTGAACCGACCTAACCCGCCTGACCGCACCGGAGACCCGCCGTGGCACAGACCATCGCCCGCCGCCCCCTGCCGCGCTCGCTCTATGCGAAGACCGCGATTCCCGCGCCGGAAACGCTGCCGCTCGCCGGCGACACCACCGCCAGGGTGGTCATTGTCGGCGCCGGCTTCACCGGGCTGTCCGCGGCGCTGCATCTGGCCGAAGCAGGGGTGGATACGCTGGTGCTCGACGCGAGCGCCATTGGCTGGGGAGCCTCCGGCCGCAATGGGGGCCAAGTGAATCCGGGCCTGAAGTGGGAGCCGGAGGAACTGATCGCCGGTTTCGGCGCCGATCTCGGCGGCCGCATGGTGAAGCTCGGCGACGAGGCGCCACAGCTCGTTTTCGATCTGATCGCGCGGCACGGCATCGACTGCGCCCCGCGGCGCGGCGGCACCATCCGCGCCGCGATCTCGGAAAGCTCGGCCGAAGGCGTGCGCCATTTCCAGCGGCAATGGAGCGAACGCGGCGCCGATGTGGTGCTGGCGGACGGCCGGGAGATGGCCGCGCTCACCGGCACGGGCGCCTATACGCTCGGCGCGCATGACCGGCGCGGCGGGCAGGTGAACCCGCTCGGCTACGCGCGCGGCCTCGCCGCCGCCGCGCTGAAGGCCGGTGCACGCATTCACACCGACACGCCGGCCGTGAAGCTTTCGCGCGGGGCCGGCGGCTGGGAAGTGGCGACGCCGACGGGAACGGTGCGGGCCGAGCGGGTCATTCTGGCCACCAACGGGTATAGCGACGATCTCTGGCCGGGACTGCGCCGCTCCGTTATCCCGGTCTTCTCGTCGGTAACGGCGACCGAGCCCCTGCCGGCGGAGGTCCGCGCGCCGATCATGCCGAACGGCGTGGTGCTCTACGAGATGTCGTCGGCCTATGCCTATTACCGGCTCGACGATGCCGGCCGTTTCCTCATGGGCGGGCGCAGCGTGCTGCGCGAGGCGACCGCGCCGGTGGATTACCGCGCGCTGGTCGACCACGCGACGCGGCTCTTCCCGGTGCTCAAGGCCTTCGAGTGGACGCATCGCTGGAACGGGCAGGTCGCCGTCACTTGGGATCACCTCCCGCATGTTCACGAGCCCGAAGCAGGGCTGCATATCGGCCTCGGCTATAATGGCCGCGGCGTGGCTATGGCGACGGCCACCGGCCGGATGCTGGCGCGCCGGGCCGCCGGCGGCGGGCCGGAGACGCTGGACCTGCCCGTCACCCGTATCCGCCCCATCCTCGGCCACGCCGCCTGGCCGCTCGCGGTCAAGGCCCGGCTGAAATGGGACCGGCTGCGCGAGACCTTCGCGCATTAGCAAGGGCCGCCCAGCCGGCACCGCAGGGCGGGCGGATCAAACATTCTCGTTGCTGGCGTTGAAGCCCGTCGGCGGCGACCTTGCGAAAAAGGCCCGAAGCATGCGCTCCGGGCCTTTTTTGTCGGGAAAGCCGGCGGCGATCAGACCGGCGCGGTACGCAGGCGTTCGGAGCGCCGGCGCAGCAGTTCCAGCGTCATCATCAGCAGCGCCGCGAAGACGACGAGGAAGGTCGCCGCTGCCGTGATGGTCGGCGAGATCTGCTCGCGAATGCCGGAGAACATCTGGCGCGGCAAGGTCCGCTGGTCCGGGCTCGCCAGGAACAGCGCGATCACCACTTCGTCCCACGAGGTGACGAAGGCGAACAGCGCGCCGGAGGTCACGCCGGGCGCGATCAGCGGCAGCGTCACGGTGCGGAACGCGGTCCAGGGCGAGGCGCCGAGCGAGGCGGCGGCACGCGTCAGCGAGCGGTCGAAGCCCGTCAGCGTCGCCGTCACGGTGATGACGACGAAGGGCGTCCCCAGAATGGCATGGGCGAGGATGAGCCCGGTATAGGTGTTGTTCAGCCCCACCGCGGCGAAGCCGAAGAACATCGCCACGGCGACGATCACCACCGGCACGATCATCGGCGAGATCAGTATGGAGAGGATCAGCCCGGAGAACGGCACGTTGCCGCGCGACAGGCCGAGCGCGGCGAGCGTGCCGAGGCCGGTGGCGATCAGCGTGGAGAAGAACGCCACGAAGGCGCTGTTCTGCAGCGCGATGCGCCAGCGTTCGTCGAAGAAGAAGTCCTGATACCAGCGCAGGCTCAGCCCCGGCAGCGGATAGGTGAACCATGGCTCGCTCGAAAAGGAGAGCGGCATGATGACCAGGATCGGCCCGACCAGGAACAGGAAGACCAGCACGCAGTACACGGTGAAGATCAGGTAGGCCAGCTTCTCGCTCGGGGTCGCGTAGGAGGGTGCAAGCATGTCGGTCAGCCCAGTTTCACCTTGTCGATGCCCACGAGACGGTTGAACACCATGTAGAGCACCAGCGTGATCAGCAGGAGGATGGCACCGAGCGCCGACGCCTGGCCCCAGTTCATTTCCCGGTTGGTGTAGAGCGCCACGAAATAGCTGACCATCTGGTCCTGCGGCCCGCCGACCAGCGCCGGCGTGATGTAGTAGCCGAGGGACAGGATGAAGGTCAGCAGGCAGCCCGCGCCCACGCCCGGCAGGGTCTGCGGCATGTACACCGAGACGAAGGCGGTGAGCGGCCCGGCGCCCAGCGAGCGGGCGGCGCGCAGATGCGAGGCGGGAATCGACTTCATCACCGAATAGATCGGCAGGATGGTGAAGGGCAGCTGGATGTGCGTCATCGCCAGCACGGTGCCGAAGCGGTTGAAGATCAGCTGCACGCGCTCGGTGGTGATGCTCAGCGACAGGAGGAAGTCGTTGAGCACCCCGTTGCTCTGCAGCAGCACGATCCACGCCGTGGTGCGCACCAGGATCGAGGTGGTGAAGGGCAGAAGCACCAGGATCATCAGCATGTTGGCATGCTTGGGCGGCAGGATGGCGAGCAGATGCGCCACCGGGTATCCCAGCACCAGGGTTGCCAGCGTCACCATGAAGCTGATCCAGATCGTGCGGCCGAAAATGTCTAGGAAGATGGACTGGTCGGGGAAGTTCCGGGTGATGGCGCCGCTGGCGTCCTGCCGGAGATCGAGCGAGGTGAGCAGGTAATAGGGCGTGAAGGTCGCCCCCGCCCGCTTCATGATCGCCCAGAAATCGACCGAGCCCCATTCGGGATCATTCTCGAGGAATTTCTCCTTCCACGGCCCGCCCCCGCCCGCATCGATGAGGCGGCCGGCCTTGAGGAAGCGCGAGCGCGCGCCCGGCACCTCGTAATTGATGCGCTTGCCCACCAGCGCGGTGGTGCGGTCCTTCTGGGTCTGGGTAAGATCGGTGGCGAAGGCGGCGAACACATCTTCGCCCGGCGTCGCTTTCCCGTCCCAGGCCTGCAGCGCAAGCATGGGGTGCGGCATGACCTCGCGCACTTCGGTGTTCTCCACCGCCCGGATCAGCATGAGGCCGATGGGCAGGGCGAACACCGCCAGGACGAAGATGAGAAGCGGGGCGACCAGGGAGAAGGAGCGCGCGCGGTTCAGGCGCTCGGCGCGTCGCAGCTTGGTCTTGAGCGAGGTGCGGTCGACGCCGGGTTCGGCGCCCCCGTCCAGGGCGGCTACAGCCATGTCGTAAATTCCCCTCGGCTGGTGTCGGACGTGTCTTGCGCGCATGCCGGCGCGGCGCCTGTCCGATCGGTTGTTTGGCCGGGAGCCCTGAACGCCTCCCGGCCTCGGTCATGTCCCCTTGCAGATGCGCGTCGCATCCCGCGGGGGTTCGGCGGCGGGGCGCGCGGCCCCGCAGGCGCCGAACCGTCCGGCGGGAGGCGTGCGCACCCCGCCCGACGGCGTCAGATCACTGCGCGATCCAGGTGTTGAAGCGCTTCAGCAGCTCTTCCTTGTTGTCGCCCCAGAAGACCGGGTC
Organism: Pseudomonadota bacterium; assembly: GCA_023414975.1. Classification (GTDB taxonomy): domain Bacteria; phylum Pseudomonadota; class Alphaproteobacteria; order Rhizobiales; family Xanthobacteraceae; genus Ancylobacter. The sequence continues at coordinate 28,595 of JAEZMI010000017.1, forward strand.
GTTGGCGAGCGCGGTCTTCGCGTTCTCCGGCGCGGTCGGCAGGTCCTTCAGGATGTCCTTGGGAACGAGCGCGTTGGCGGCAAGCAGCGCCGGGCCATAGGAGATGTACTTGGTCTGCTCGGCCTGGGCCTGCGGGCTGGAAGCGAACTCGATGAACTTGTAGACGGTGTCGAGGTCCTTCACGCCCTTCGGGATCGCCCACAGATCGTAGTCGAGCAGCTGGCCGTCCCAGACGATCTTGAAGTTCTTCTTGTCGACCTTGTTGGCGTTGAAGATACGGCCGTTCCAGGCCGTGGCCATCACCACTTCACCGGCGGCGAGCAGCTGCGGCGGCTGGGCGCCGGCCTCCCACCACACGATGTCCTTCTTGATGGTGTCGAGCTTCTTGAAGGCCCGGTCGACGCCTTCCTTGGTCTTCAGCGTGGCGTAGACCTTGTCGGCGGGCACGCCGTCGGCCATCAGCGCGAATTCGAGGTTGCCGAAGGGGCTCTTCTGCAGCGCGCGCTTGCCCGGCCACTTCTTGGTGTCGAACAGGTCGGCGATGGTCTTCGGGCCGTCCTTGATCTTGTCCGCGTCATACGCGTAGATCGTCGAGTAGATGATGGTCGGGATGCCGCATTCGAAGGTGGAACCCTTCACGAAGGCTTCCTTGCCACCGAACTTCGAATAGTCGATCGGCGTCAGGAAGCCCTCGTCGCAGCCCTGCTGCGCGGTCGCGGCGTCGACGTCGACGGCATCCCAGGTGGTGTTGCCGGATTCGACCATGGCGCGGATGCGGGCCGCCTCGCCATTGTACTCTTCCTGGATGATCTTGACGCCGGTCTTGGCGGTGAAGGGCTTGTAATAGGCCTCTTCCTGGCTCTTCTGATAGGCGCCGCCCCAGGAGGTGATGGTCAGGCTATCCGCCGCGAAGGCGGCGCCGCAGCTCACGGACAGTGCGAGCGCGGACAGGGTCATCATCAACGACTTGGTCTGCATGGACTTTCCCTTTGGGTCGGTGGTGAGCAAAAAACAGGGTCGGGAAGCGGGTTCAGGCCGCATCGAGGGCGCGGCAATCCTGCGCGCGCCAGCCGAGCGGTATGCGTGAGCCGATGTCGAGCGCCGGCCGGTCCTCGACATTGCTGACCTTGACCACGACCTCGGCGCCGCTATCGAGCCGGCAGCGCACGCGGACATGGTCGCCGAGATAGATGATCTCGGCGATTTCGGCCTCGAAACGGTTGTCGACCGCCCCTTCGGGAGGGGCGATCTTCACCCGCTCGGGGCGAATGGAAAGCAGGCATTTCTGGCCGACACCCGCGGCGTCGGTGAGCGTGGCCGAGACGACATCGCCATTGCCGAGCACCACCGAACACACCGAGCCGTTGGCCGCCTCGATGCGGCCGGGCAGGCGGTTGTTCTCGCCGATGAACTGCGCGACGAAGGAGTTGGACGGGCTCTCATACAGCTCGGAAGGCGGGGCGACCTGCTGGATGATGCCGGCATTGAACACCGCGACGCGGTCCGACATGGTCAGCGCCTCGCTCTGGTCGTGCGTGACATAGACCACGGTGATGCCGAGCCGCTCATGCAGATGGCGGATTTCCATCTGCATGTGCTCGCGCAGCTGCTTGTCCAGCGCGCCGAGCGGCTCGTCCATCAGCACCAGCTTCGGCTCGAACACCAGCGCGCGGGCGAGTGCCACACGCTGCTGCTGCCCGCCGGACATCTGGCCCGGCATGCGGGCGGCGAAGGCGCCCAGTTCCACCATGTCGAGCGCCTTGGCCACGCGCTCGGCGATCTCGGCCTTGGGCCGGCCCCGCACCTTCAGCGGGTAGCCCACATTCTGCGCCACGGTCATATGGGGGAAGAGAGCATAGTTCTGGAAAACCATGCCGATATTGCGCTTCTCCGGCGGCAGCGCATCGATCCGGCTGCCGTCGAGGACGATGTCGCCGGCGGTGGGTGTCTCGAAACCGGCCAGCATCATCAGCG
>JAEZMI010000045.1 GCA_023414975.1 Pseudomonadota bacterium
GCCTCCGCTCCGGGCCTTTCCCGATCCGACGAAAAAGGGCGCTGCCGCTGGCAGCGCCCTTTTTGTTGTCTTTTCGCCTCGGGGCCCGTCCCGATCGGCCAGGCGGCCGACCGGAAGGCGCGGGCGCGGTCCGTGCCGTTCGCGCTCAGGCGGCCAGCAGCTTCTGGCTCACCGCCCAGTCGAGCGTCTTGTCGAGCGCGCGGGTGAGGCGATCGAACAGCTCGTCGATCTCCGCCGGCGAGATGACCAGCGGCGGGCAGATGGTGACGGCGTCGCCGAACACGTTGCGCACGATCAGCCCCTCGGCCTGGGCGAAGGCGACGCATTTGGCGGCGAGGCCCAGCTTCGGGTCGAACTGCTGCTTGGTCTTCTTGTCGGCGACGATCTCGATCGCCGCGACAAGCCCGGCGCCGCGCGCCTCGCCGACCAGCGGGTGGTCCTCCAGCGCCGCCCGGCGGGCGACGAACTGCGGAATCTTGGCGCGTACCCGCTCGAAGATGCTCTCGCGCTCGTAAATCTCCAGCGTCTTCAGCGCTACGGCGGCGGCCACCGGATGACCGGAATAGGTGTAGCCATGGCCGAAATTGCCCAGCTTGCGGCTCTCGTCCACCATCGCCTGGTACATGTCCTCGGGGATCATCACGCCGCCGATCGGCTGATAGGCCGAGGACAGCGCCTTGGCGATCGAGATGGAGTGAGGCTTCATCTCCATGGCCTCGCAGCCAAAGGCCGTGCCCAGGCGCCCGAAGCCGGTGATGACCTCGTCGCCGATGAAGAACACGTCGTACTTGGCGAGCACTTCCTGGATCTTCGGGTAGTAGGTCTTCGGCGGCACGATCACGCCGCCCGCGCCCATGACCGGCTCGGCGATGAAGGCGGCGACCGTTTCCGGTCCCTCCGCGAGGATCAGCGCTTCGAGATCGGCGGCGAGGCGGGTGGCGAAGGCTTCCTCGGTCTCGCCCGCCTCGGCCTGCCGGTAATAATGCGGGCAGGTGGTGTGGCGCACGCCGGCGATCGGCAGGTCGAAATCGTTGTGGTTGCCGGGCAGGCCGGTGAGCGATGCCGAGGCGATGGTGACGCCGTGATAGCCGCGCATGCGGGCGATGATCTTCTTCTTCTTCGGCCGGCCGAGGGCGTTGTTCATGTACCAGACGAGCTTCATCTGGGTGTCGTTGGCTTCCGAGCCGGACGAGGTGAAGAACACCTTGGAAACCGGGATCGGCGCCATCTCCTTCAGCTTCTCGGCGAGTTCGATGGCCGGGTCATGGCTCTTGCCGCCGAAGATGTGGGTGAAGGGCAGCTTGCGCATCTGCGTCGCCGCCGCTTCCACCAGTTCCTCATTGCCGTAGCCGAGCGCGGTGCACCACAGGCCCGCCATGCCTTCCAGATAGGGCTTGCCGTCGACGTCGTGCACCCAAACCCCCTTGCCCGTGTCGAGAATGAGCGGGCCGGTCTCGCGGATGGTGGCGAGGTTCGTATAGGGGTGGATCAGCGTCTCGACATCGCGGGTCTGCAGGTTGGTCAGCATAAGCGAGGCTCCAGAAAGGTCCGAAGCCCCAGCCTAGTGCCTGCGCGTCCGAGCCGAAAGGCCATCCTTCGCAGCATGCCGCAGCGGCGGGTCGATCAGGGTGCCGGCTTCGGGGGCGCGGGTGTCGCGTCGGCCGGGGTCTCGCCAGCCTTCGGCGGAGCGTCGGCGGGACGCGCGGGCGGCGTGGGGGCCGCGGCGGGCGCCGATTCCGGCGCCTTGGGCGGCGGGCCGGCGACAGCCCATTGGCACAGCACCGCACCGCTGCGGCGCTGCGCGCGGTCGAGATGCAGGTGCTGCTCGTGGTAGCCGTCCGAGCCCGGCCCGAGAATGGTGGTGAAATCGGCGCAGGCGTCCGTCTTCAGCGTCTCGCGGAAGGCAATCGGCATGGCGACTTCCCTGGAAGCGCCGGACGCCGGCGTGCCGATGACGACGCGGCGCCCGTCTTCCAGCGCGAGCCCGCGCAGATCGATGGCATTGCCGCGCCCGTGTTCGCTGATCTTGGCGCCGGCCACGCGGTTGCGCGGGCGGCACTGCTGGGACGCGGCGACCATCACGCCGGCGAGTTTCGAGCCCAGCGTGGCGGTGGAAGGGTCCACCTTCTCGCGCAGCCAGTGGGCAACGCTCGCGGCCATCTCGCAGCGCAGGACCGCCGCGGGTTCCAAGGGCACGAGCCGCCCGTCCTTCATCCGCACCGCGCTGAGGCTGACGCCGCGATCCACCGCGCAGGCCGCCTGCGTGGCGGTGACGGTGACGGGCGTGAACTCCCCGAGGTCATCGGCCGAGAGTTCGGGGCAAATGGTCGGCATCGCCGCCTTGGACGGGCCGGCGGGCGCGCTCTCCGGTGCGGGGGCGGGAGGCGGCAGCGCGGCGACCCGCTGTTCCGCCTGCTGTTTCTCCTGCTGTTGGGCCTGCTCTTGCGCCGGCACAGAAGGGCGCGCCGGGGGCAGGGGCACGGCTGCCTTTTCCGGCGTCGCGGCCGTCGTGGGTGTGGCAGTTGAGGGTGTGGCAGTTGAGGGTGTGGCGTTTTCCGCCGCGTGGTCCGGCGAACCGTCTTCCGCCCCCGCCGCCTCCTTCCCGGCGTCTTCGGTGCTTGCCGCCGCCTGCCGCCGGTCCTGCGGCAAGGGCTTTTCGTCGCCGCGCGGCGGGGCAAAGGGCGCGGGAAGCGCGGCGACGCGCACGGCGTCCGGGGCGGCGGGAGGCGTCGGCGCGGTGGCCGTGGGAGTTTCCGGAGCGGGCGCGGGGGACGCGCTGGTCGCTGCCGTTGCGCTCTCTTCCGCCGGGCGCGGCAGCGGCAGCGGGGCCGTTGCCGGCAACGCACGGCGACGGACGGTGCGAGCGGGCTTCGCCGGGCCGAACCACTCGCCGACCTGCCGGTTCAGCGCGCGGCCGGCCTCGTCGAAGCCGCTGCCGATGCCCTTGAGCGTATCGGCGCCGGCCGGGGTTGCGAGCAGGACGGCAATGGCCGTGAGGGTGGGAAGCCGCAGGCGGCGCGATGGGAGCCTCGGAAAATCCATGCTATCAGGCCCTCTCTCTTCTGTTCGGCCGGGCATCGACTTACCGTGAACGCTCCACGCGCCATTCTGTTCGACAAGGACGGTACCCTGGTCGATTTCGACCGCACCTGGGGCCCGGCCGCCGGGGCGGTGATGGCCGCGTTGGCGGGCGACGACGCGCAGGCTCTCGGCGCGCTGCATGAGGTCAGCCATTACATCCCCGCCGAGCGCCGCTTCCGGCAGACCTCGCCGCTGATCGCCGGTTCGTCGCGGCAGTACGGCCCGGCCTGGGCCGAGGTGCTCGGGCGCGCCGCGGACCTTGATTTCTTCCGGGAGGTCGACCGCCTCTTCGTTCAGGAAGGCCGGCGCTATCTCACCCCGCTCGGGGAGCCGGCGCAGACGCTGGCGCGCTTTCGCGACGTGGGGCTGCCGCTCGGCATCGCCACCAATGACGCCGAGGCCAATGCCCGCATCCAGGCGGATATCCTCGGTCTCGCCCCGCTGCTCGACGCCGTTTACGGGCATGATTCCGGCTATGGTTCCAAGCCGGCGCCCGGCATGGTCGAGGCCTTCGCCCGCCTCACGGGGCTCAGGCCCGGCGAGATCGCGCTGGTGGGCGACACCCGCCACGACCTCGACACGGCGAGGGCGGCGGGCGCGCAGGCGATCCTCGTGCGCTGCGGCCCGCAGCCGGTGGACGGATTCGCGGATGAGGCGGACATGATCGTCGATTCGGTCGAGCACCTTGCTGACCTGATGCTTGAGCGCGTGTGAGGGCAGCAGCGATGGTCCGCCGGCGGCTCTATATCGAGGAACGCGTCTCCCGGCTTGCCGTCTGGAGCCTGCGCGCGGCCGTGTTCGCCTTGCCGGTGACGGCCATCGCGCTCGCGCTCTATGCCACCGAGACGCTCGATTTCCGCAGCGCGGTCTATGCGGTGCTGGCGGGCGTCGGGCTTTCCGTTCTGGCCCTGCTGCTCGCCTTCGCCGGGTTCGTGGTGATCTGGAACGAGGGACTGCGCGGGCTCGGCCGGGTGATCGGCGCGGCGGCGCTGGCGCTCCTTCTCATCGCCCCGACCGCGACCGTGGCGGCGCTGAGCGTCGGCCTGCCCCCCCTGCACGACATCACCACCGATGTGGAGGATCCGCCCGCCTTCCTCGCGCTCGGCACGCTGCGCTCACGGGCGGCGAACGACCTCGCCTATGACCGGGCAGGCGCGGCCGCCGAGCAGGCCGACGCCTATCCCGGCATCAAGCCGATGACGTTCGACGTGCCGCCCGACGACATCTACAAGACGCTGCTCGCCCTGGTGACGCGGCATAAATGGCTGGTGGTCGATGCCGTGCCGCCGCGCGGCGGGCAGCGCGAGGGGCGGATCGAGGCGGTGGCGCGGGCGCTCCCCTTCGGTTTGCGGGACGATGTCGTCATTCGCATCCGCCGCACCGCCGAGGGCACCAAGGTCGACATGCGCTCGGTCTCGCGCAATTCCGACCGCGACTTCGGCTCGAACGCCCGCCGGATCGATCAGCTCTTCACGGAGCTTGCCGACGCGCAGGGCCGTGCGCGCCGCTGACGGCGCAGGCTGATCGGTAGATGCCGATCGGTCAGTCCTCTGGCTCACGCGAGGCGGAACGTGCCGTCGAAGGCGGGCGGGCCCTCGCTCAGCACCTGCGCGCGGCCGACGAGATCTTCCAGATGCGCCAGCGTCGACAGGCCCGCCGCGGTGAAGAGCCGCGGGTCGAGGCCGATGTAAATCGCCCGCACGATGTCCGGTATGGTCATGGGGCCGCGCGCCAGCGCCCGCAGGATGGCGCTCTCCCGCGCCACGCGGTGGCGGATATAGCGCTCGACGAAGGCATGTCCCTCACGCACCGGGCCCCCGTGGCCGGGCAGGTAGAGCCGTTCCGGCCGGTCCCTCAGGCGCTGGAGGGAGGCCATGTAGTCGCTCATCGCGCCATCGGGCGGCGCGACGATGGAAGTCGACCACGCCATCACGTGATCGCCCACGAAGATCAGGCCGGCGCCCTTCAGCGCGAAGGCCATGTGATTGGCGGTGTGTCCGGGTGTGGCGAGCGCGGTGAGCGTCCAGCCGTGACCTTCGACGCACGCCCCGTCGGCCAGCGCCACGTTGGGCAGGAAGGCCCGGTCGGCGGCGGCGTCGAGCGTGTTGACCTCGCCGAGATGGAGCTCGCGCGCCGGCCGGTGCGGCCCCTCGCCATAGGTCGCGGCGCCGGTCCGCGCGATGAGGGCGGGAAGCGCTCCGCTGTGGTCGCGATGGGTGTGGGTGAGAAAGACATGAGTGACCGTCTCTCCCGCCACCGCGGCCAGCAGGGCGGCGAGATGGGCCGGATCGTCCGGGCCGGGATCGATGATCGCGACCTCGCCCCGCCCGACGATGTAGCTGCAGGTGCCGGTGAAGGTGAACGGCCCCGCGTTTGGCGCGAGCACGCGGCGCACGCCGGGCGCTACCTCCTCGGCGACGCCGGGCACGGCGTCGAAGGCGCGGTCGAACGGGATGTCCTCGGCCATGGCGCTGGTCCTCCGCAGGTGCGGGCCCCCGCCGTGGGGTAACCCAGACGCAGCGGCCTGTCGAGTTGGCCTGTCGAGTTGGCCTGTCGAGCGGGGAAACGCGTCCCCGGTGGGCGAGAGCCGGCCCGGCTTGCCGCAGGCCGGCTGACGGCACGGCAGGATTGCCTCCTGCACGACACGCCTTTATGCAGCGAACGCGGCGCGCAGACGAGGGAAGACGATGGAACAGCTGGTGGACGGCTATCGCCGGTTTCGCGAAAGCTCCTGGCCGGAGCGCAAGGCCCTGTTCGAGAAACTGGCGGCGCGCGGTCAACGGCCGCAAACGCTGGTCATCGCCTGCTCCGACAGCCGGGTCGACCCGAGCATGATCTTCGACGCCGGGCCGGGCGAGCTCTTCGTCGTGCGCAACGTCGCCAACATCGTTCCCCCCTATTCGACCCCGGACCACCACCATCACGGCACGAGCGCCGCCATTGAATTCGCGGTTCGGGTGCTGGAGGTGCGGGAGATCGTGGTGATGGGCCACGCGCTGTGCGGCGGCGCGGGTGCTCTGATCGACGGCGTGCCCGAGGCGGCGTCGGACTTCCTGGCGGACTGGATCCGCATCGCCGCACCGGCGCGCGACATCGCGCTGAACCTGTCGAGTGACCCCGCCGAGCAGCGCCGCATTCTCGAACATCAGTGCGTGAAGCTGTCACTGCGCAATCTCGCCACCTTCCCTTGGATCAGGGAGCGGCTGGACGACGGGCGGCTCGTCCTGCACGGGGCCTACTTCGCCGTTGCCACCGGCGTGCTCGAGCGTCTCGGCGATGACGGGCTGTTCCGGCCGGCGTAACGGTTCGTTAGCCGACCTCTAAAAACCCGCACCCCCCGCTCCTCGGCGGTGGAACCCACGGCTCTCCCCCGCGTTAGCCGGGTTGCAGGGTGTTGTCCTGCCAATCAAAGCATTGGGAGAGACGCGATGGGATTGCTCACGAAAGACATCAAATCGCTCGACGATCTCCTTCTGCAGTCCCTCGCCGAACTGCGTTACACCGAGCGTCGCATCCAGCGTGCCCTGCCGATCCTTGCCGGCAAGCTCTCCGACGCCCGTCTGCAGGACGAGTTGCAGAAGTGGGTTGAGGCATCGGAAGCCTATGGCGAGCGCATCGAGGTCGTGTTCCGGTTGCATGAGGCGACGCCCTGCGTCGTCGAATGCCCGGCGATCGACGGCATCTTCATCAGCGCGGACGAGCTGAATGACGAGATCGACAGCGACTACGTGCTCGACACCGCCATCATCGGCGCCGTTGAGGCGGTGGCGGCCTATAGCCTGACCCGTTACCAGACGGTGATCGGCTGGTTGCGCCAGGCGGGGCGCGTGGAAAGCGCCCGTCTGCTGAACGAAAATCTCGGCAGCCGCCGCCGCGCCACCGCGACGCTCCAAGTGCTCGCGGAACGCTGCCTCACCGAGACCCGGCCGCGCCGGTCCGGTCGTGGCGCCCCCGCAGTGCTGGCGAGCTGAGTGCGAGGGGCCGGCCGCGGCATCCTGCAGGCGTGGCCTTGCGAGCTAACGACGCAGCCCTACCAGAGCCCTTGCCGCCGCCGCGGCGAGGGCTTCTTTATTGGCGGCGATGCGCTCCACCTCCACCCAACGGTTCCAGTCCTCCGCCAGGCTCCAGCCGGGCTGCCCGAGGCGCGCCACCGGCAGACGATAGTGAAACACCGGCCGGGGTTTCACCTTGTCGATGATCCGGCCGGCGACGCGATCCCCCAGCAGCTCCAGAAACAGCGGTAGAAGATCCAGCCCGCGTTTGCGCGTGGGATTGGCCACCAAGTAATCGTCGCTCAGGCCCTGAAGATCGCGGCCATAGGCGGGATCGAGCACGAGACGGCGATAGGAGGCCGGGAACGGCTCGGGGGCGTGAAGCCGCTCCAGCGGTGAGCGCAGGATCGCGCCCCGCAGTTCTTCCTCTAGAACGAGGTAGGCCCTCAGCAGCGCCAGGATCGTCTCCGGCGCCGGGTCGGGCGGAACGATGTTGAGATGTAGCCCGAGCGAGCCGGCCAGCGTCGCGCCGTTCCCGCCCGCGCCGGCGTGGCGCAGCGCCGCCAGCGCCGCATCCACCGCCGGGAAACGATCCGGGGTCAGCGGCTCCGTCACCAGTTCGCGCGGCACGATCAAGCCGACAGACGCGCCGGCCCAGGCGGAGAAGGGCGGGCGCAGCCAGGGCGCGGGATGGCGATGGGGCCGGTTCGGATGGATATGGCGCAAATCGCGCTCGACGCTGATGCGCCCCAGTGCCGAGCCGACGAGATGGAAGGCGAAGGGGTCCTCCTCCTCCACCCGTCCGCCCAGGAGGCCCGCGAGCACGCCCGCCGCGCGACGCTCCGACAGGCCGGTGAATTCGACCTCGACGCCGACGCGCCGCTCCCGCCCGGCGGCATCGTGCGGCCGGGGCAGCGGGGCGAAAGGCGGCGGAGAAACGGGGCTGACGCGCGGGGCGGTGCTCATACGCCATATCTGGCGATCGCACCGGGCTTTTTCGAGACGCTACGTCAACTCGTCACCCGCTCGCCCGGAGGCGCGCGGGGAAGACCATGGGTCAGAAAAATCTCGGGAAATGGATGGTCGGAGTGGCAGGATTTGAACCTGCGACCCCCTCGTCCCGAACGAGGTGCGCTACCAGACTGCGCTACACTCCGCCGCGGCGCGAGCCTCTAGCATGCGAATGAGCAGGCTCGCAAGGGTACGCGACGCGAAATCGTGGATCGGCCCCCGCCTGTGGATGACGCGGGCCACCCGGTGGTTGAAAGCGGCGTCATACTGTGGCTATGTCCGCGCCCGGCCAGCGGCCATTGGGGCGTCGCCAAGCGGTAAGGCAGGGGATTTTGATTCCCCCATGCGGAGGTTCGAATCCTCCCGCCCCAGCCAGCGGCCCGATCAGGCGTTCACCGCCCCGTCCTTCACCACGACCCGGAAGCCGCGCAGCTCCGCGCTCTCGAACAGATCGGCCTTCGTGTAAGGGTCGTCCCGCACCAGCTTTTCCGCCGCCGCGCGGTCGGCCGCCTCATAGACGATGACGGAACCGCAGGGCTTGCCCTCGCCATCCAGCATCGGGCCGGCGACGAGGATGCTGCCGGCGATCTCCTTGAGATAGTCAAGATGCGCCGGGCGCGTTTCAAGACGCACGGACAGGGCGCCCGGTCGATCATAGGCTGTGAGCACGAACTGCATGAACGGAACTCCGGTCGAAAAAACGGCCCACCCTAGCAGAGTGGCGCGCTCCGGACGGCAACTCCCGCTTCTGTGCACGGCAAATCGCGCTATGAAGGCGGCTCTTCAGCGTGCGGACGGGTGCGGCATGGATGGGATCGGCGCGGTTCTCGGCAGCTTGCCGGGCGAGCTTTACACGAGCGACGCGGATGTGATCGCGCGCTACCTCACCGATTTCCGGCGCTTTCGCACCGGTGCCACGCGCGCGGTGCTGCGGCCCCGCACCCGCGCCGAGGTGCAGCAAATCGTGACGCTCTGCGCCGTCCATGGGGTGCCGCTGGTGCCGCAGGGCGGGAACACCTCCTACTGCGCCGCCGCCACGCCCTCTCCGGCGGGGAACGAGCTGGTGCTCAGTCTCGAACGGCTCAACGCCATCCGTGCCATCGATCCCGGCAATCTCTCGCTGACGGCGGAGGCGGGCTGCGTGCTGAGCGTGCTGCAGGAGGCGGCGGATGGGGCGGGACTGATGCTGCCGCTCGATCTCGGGGCGCGCCAGTCCTGCCAGATCGGCGGCAATCTCTCGACCAATGCCGGCGGCATCTCCGTGCTGAAATACGGCATGGCGCGGGACCTCGTGCTGGGGCTCGAGGCCGTGCTGCCCCACGGGCAGCTGCTCGACGTGCTCCAGCCGCTGCGCAAGAACAACACCGGGTACGACGTGAAGCAGGTGCTGCTCGGCGCGGAGGGCACGCTCGGCGTCATCACCGCCGTCTCGCTCAAGCTGGCGCGCAAGCCCGCGCAGACCGTGACCGCCTTCCTCGCCGTGTCCGACATCGACGCGCTCACCGCCATCCTTGCCCGCGCTCAAATCCTGACCGGCGAGAACATCACCTCCTTCGAATATGTCTCGCACCACTCGCTCGCCCTGCTTCTGGAGGCGCAGCCCGGCCTGCGGCACCCGCTCGCCGCGCCGTTGGCCCACTACGTGCTGATGGAGGCGCAGAGCTGCTCGCCCGTGCTGGCGCTGGAGGAGGCGGTCGGGCACTTGCTGGAAGAACTGATGGGCGAAGGGCTCGTGACCGACGGCACGCTTGCCGCCGGCGCGCAGCAGCGCGATTCGCTGTGGTATCTGCGCGAGCATATTCCCGAGGCGGAGGTCGCCAATGGCGGCTCGGTCAAGCACGACGTGTCCGTCCCGACATCGGCGCTGCCCGCCTTCATCACCACGGCTTCGGCGCTGGTGGAGACGCATGGCGATGGTGGCCGCCTGTCGATCTATGGCCATGTCGGCGACGGCAATGTGCATTTCAACGTGGTGGCGCCCGAAGGCGCGGCGCCGGCCGCCTACAAGCCGTGGTTCGAGCGCGAGGTGTCGCCACGCATCTATGATCTCGCCGTGGCGATGGGCGGCTCCTTCGGCGCGGAATACGGCATCGGCGTCGTCAAGCTGGACCTGCTGGACCGCTATGGCGACCCCGCCAAGCGCCACATGATGCGCGCCCTCAAGGCCGCCCTCGACCCGGCGAACATCCTGAACCCCGGCAAGGTGGTGCGCGGCTGAGGGAAGCGCGTCTCGCGGCCCGCCTGTGCGGCCCTCAACCGCACCACGGGCGGGCGGGGGGCGAGGCTTTCCTGCGATACCCCAAGTTCCCCAGCCGCCCCGCTTCGAACGGAAAAAGCCAGAGCTCCCCGGAACCTCTCGGCTCGGGAAATCCGGCATTTTCAACGTTTATCGGGAGTGCCTGACCTTGGTAAAAAGATCAGATGGTGCC
>JAEZMI010000104.1 GCA_023414975.1 Pseudomonadota bacterium
CTGTCGGCGCGGCCTCGGGCAGGGGCGCGGGCGCAGTCGGGGCAGCGTCAGTCTCGGCAGCGTCGGTCTTTGCGGCGTCGGTGTTTGCGGCGTCGGTCTTGCAAGCTTCGGTCTTGCAAGCGTCGTGTTTGGCGGCGGCAGTCGGGCCCGCCGGCCGGCGCCGGCTTGCGGAATGCAGGCGGGTGATGCCCCGCTCTATGTCGGCGATGAGGTCGGAAAAGGGCGTGGCCAGCGCGGCGCGCCGGGCGACGATCACATAATCGAAACCGTCGCGCCCCGCGCGCGGCAGGGCGTCGCGCACGGCCTCGCGCAGGCGCCGGCGGATCCGGTTCCGCTCGACGGCATTGCCGTGCTTCTTGGTGACGGTGAGCCCGATACGGGGCGGCGCCGCGTCGGCGCGGTCACGGCCCTGCAGCAGCAGCGGGCCGGAATTGGCGCGCAGCCCGGAGGCTGCGGCCAGAAAGTCCTTGCGCTTGACGAGCCGGTGCATGGAGGCGCCGATCCTCAGGCGGCAGGGCGACGGGCCCCAGCCATTAGGGCCGCGAACGGACGTCAGGCCGACAGGCGCTTACGGCCATGAGCCCGGCGGGCATTGATGATCTTGCGGCCGTTGCGGGTCGCCATGCGCGCACGGAAGCCGTGCCGGCGGGCGCGCACGAGCTTGCTCGGTTGATAAGTGCGCTTCACGGGTATCTCTCCGCTGTTTCATTGACGCTGCCCGAACCGGAATGCCCCGCCGCATCCGGCCGGCCGCGAAACCAGTCGCGGCGCAATCGCGCACATGCAGGGAGCAACCCGACCGCTGGGCAGCCGAGGTTGGCGGGCTTATAGGGTCGGCGCTGCGCCAAGTCAACCGGAACCACTCAACCGGGACCACTCAACCGGGACCACTCAACCGGGACCAGCCAACCGGGCCGCGTCAACCGCGTCGTGCCTGGGCAGTCTCTGCCAACCCAGCGCCCATACCCTCCGCGCAATCCCCGCGCAATGCTTGGCGGGCACCTCTCGGCGCCGAGCCGGGTCAGCTCCGCGCCGCTCGCGCGACGGGAAAGAAAAGGAAATACCGGCGCCCGGTCTGGCGGACGCCCCCGCCCGGCCTAAATGATGATCACGGGCGCGTGTACAGCCGTGCCAGCAGCCAGCAGCCAGCAGGCGGGGGCGGGCCATCCGGGCGCGAGGCTGGCACGTATGCGGTGCTGGCACCTGTCCGGTGCGGGCGCCTGCCCGGTGAGGATGCCGTCAGGCGCCTCAAGGGGCTCATGCGCCTCATGGGGCCCGACGGAGTCGCTCGCCATGGGAGCGCGCCAGATGGCCTCGCGGCCGGATATCTCGGGGGCGCGCCGTGCCACCGCCGTATTCCCGCCGTGTCCTGCGGGCGCGCGATTCGCGGCGGCCCACGGGCATGCGGCGGGGTGCCAACGCTCTAGGGTGGCAACGCCGTGGGGTGCAAACGCCGTCGGGTCCGGGCGCCATCGGCGCGCGGCCGGCGGTGTCGGAAATTCGGGCCGGGGCAAGCGCGTCCCGGCGGTGTAGACTTCAGTCATGCGGCGCCGCCAGGGGCCGTGGGAAAAGGGACCGATGGAAGACCGGCTGGAGCGCGTGAGTGACGCGGCGGCGCTGCCCGAGACCGTGGCGGCGGGCGATGCCGCGCGTTCGGCGTCGCCCCTCGCCGCGCGTCGCGGCCGGCGCCCGCCCATTCCCCGGCATCTGGGCCTTTCCGACAAGCTGCTGGCCTTCACCCTCGTCTTCGTGCTGATGGCCGAGATCCTCATCATCGTTCCGGCCATCGCCACCTTCCGCGTCAACTGGCTGTCCGACCGGCTTTCCGCCGCCCGCACGGCCGCGCTGGTGCTCGACGCCGCGCCCGAGGGCATGATCCCGCCGCAGCTCACCCGCGAGCTTCTCGGCAGCGTCGGCGCCATCACCGTCGCCCTGAAGCGCGACGACACGCGGCGGCTGCTGGCCTCCAGCGACATGCCGCCCGAGGTGGACCTGCATGTCGATCTGCGCGACGTGAACCCGGTCGAGGCGGTGTCGCAGGCGATCGACACGCTGATGGCCTCCGACGGCCGGGTCATCCGCGTCGTCGGCACGCCCCCGCGCGGCGGCGGCTTCGTCGAGATCGTCCTGGACGAGACGCCCCTGCGCAAGGCGATGCTGCGCTTCACCCGCAACATCCTGCTGGTGTCGCTGGTCATCGCCGCGCTCACCGGCGCGCTGGTCTATCTGGGCTTGGCCTGGATGTTCGTCCGTCCGATGCGCCGCCTGACCCAGCGCATGATCGCCTTCCGCGAGAACCCGGCGGAGCCGGCGCCGGCGACGCTCGGCCCGGTGGAGCGCATGGATGAGATCGGCCTAGCCGAGCGCGAATTCGTCGACATGCAGCGCCAGATCACCGAGACTCTCCAGCAGAAGAGCCACCTCGCCGCGCTCGGCCTCGCCGTCTCCAAGATCAATCACGATCTGCGCAACCTGCTGTCCTCCGTGCAGCTCATTTCCGACCGCCTGGCCGACATACGCGACCCGGCGGTGCAGCGCTTCGCCCCGAAGCTGGAAGCGGCGCTCGACCGCGCCATCGCCTATTGCGAGCACACCCTCGCCTACGGCAAGGCGCAGGAGCCCGCCCCGGAGCGCCGCATGGTCGCGCTCGCCCCGCTGGTGGCGGAGGTGCGCGACACGCTCGGCCTCGGCGGCAGCGGCGAGGAGGCGGCCAGCATCGGCTGGGTCGCGTCCATCGAGCGCGGCATGCAGGTCGACGCCGACCCCGACCAGCTCTTCCGCGTGCTGCTCAATCTCGCGCGCAACGCCGTGGAGGCGCTGTCCGCGCGCGCCCCCAACGACCCGACCCGCGACCAGATCCGCATCACCGGCCGGCGGGAGGGCATCGTCGCCATCATCGAGGTGGCCGACACCGGCCCCGGCGTTCCCGAGCGGGCGCGGGCGCATCTGTTCGAACCCTTCCAGGGGTCGGCGCGGCGCGGCGGCACCGGCCTTGGCCTCGCCATCGCCGCCGAGCTCATGCAGGCCCATGGCGGCGGCATCGAGCTGGTGCCCGGCACCATCGGCGCCACCTTCCAGTTGCGCGTGCCCGACCGCCCGGTCGACCTCGATGCCCACCGGGCCGCCCGCTCGCATGGGTGAGCGGCGCGGAATGGGGTCGAGGATGGAGCCGGGTCGGCGGCGGGCGTGGCATGCCGGGCCGATGCGCCGTTTTCTCGGACACACTGCACTGATCGTCCACCTGACTGCACTGACCATCCACGCCGCGGCGGCGGCGGACGTGACCGTCGCCGGCCCGGACATCCGGGTCGATGGCGCCCCCTTCACGGTGCGCGGCGCCGCCGGCGAAGAGCGGCTTAACCTATTGAAATCATTAGGTGCGACGACCGTCCGCTCCTATGGTGGCGACCCCGGCGCGCTGCTCGACGCAGCTGAGGCGGCGGGGTTGAAGGTCATTGTCGGCCTCTGGGTCGGCCAGCCCCGCCAGGGCGCCGATTACGGCGACCCCGCCTTCGTCGCCCGGCAGCGGGAAGAACTGCAAGTCCTTGTAAATAAATATAAAACGCATCCGGCCCTGCTCATGTGGGGCATCGGCAACGAGGTGGAGGTGGACCTCGCCGATCCCTCCGCCATCTGGCCGGAAATCGAGAAAATAGCGAGCATGGTCAAGGGGTTGGACCCGCATCACCCGACCATGGCGGTGCTTGCGGAAGTCGGCGGCGACAAGGCGGCGGCCCTGCGCAAGGTGGCCCCCAGCATCGACGTGCTCGGCATAAACTCTTACGGCGACGCGCTTTTTTCCGCCGCGGCCCGCGCCCGCGCGCAGGGCTGGACCGGTCCGGTCGTCATCGCCGAGATGGGCGCGCTCGGCCAGTGGCAGGCCGCGACCACGCCTTGGGGCGCGCCCTTCGAGCCCTCCTCGACCCAGAAAGCCATCCAATTCCGCCGTTATCTCAAGAGCTTGGCGGACCAGCAGGCGGGAGCTGTCGCCTTTTTGTGGGGCCAGAAGCAGGAAGTGACGCCGACCTTCCACAGCCTGTTCCTGCCGTCGGGCGAATGGACCGAACCCCTTGAAGCCATGGCGGAATCCTGGGGCGGCCGCACCCCGGACGGCAACCGCGCCCCCCGCATCGCCGCCCTGCGCGTCGCCGACGACCCCAGCGCCCCCTTCGCCGCATGGGGCCCCGAGGGCGGGTCCGTGACCCTGGAGGCCGTGGAGCCCGACGGCGACCCGCTGGAGGTGCGCTGGACCGTTATGGCGGAGAGCGAGACGCGCGGCATCGGCGGCGATAAGGAAGGCGTGCCAGAGGTTTACCCGGAAGCCGTGCGGGCCGCGGGCCCCACCGGCGTGCGCATCGGCGGCCTCCTGCCCGGCCATTATCGTCTCTTCGTGGAGGTGCTGGATGGGCGCGGCGCCGCCGCCACCGCCAACCTGCCCTTCGCCATACGCTGAGCTGTGGACAAGCGCCGATGTCACCAAGACGTCTTGCATCCGCCGACGAAACGGGGTAGCAGACGGGCCCTCGCCGCAGTCAACCTGCCGCGAGACGCTTCCTCCGGGAAGCCACGCGCCCGTAGCTCAGCTGGATAGAGCACCAGACTACGAATCTGGGGGTCAGAGGTTCGAATCCTTTCGGGCGCGCCATTTTCTTCTTATATTGAAAGAGCTTGCAGCCAGCGCAGCGCGGTCTCGCTGCCGAGATCGGGCGTGACATCGGTGCGGGTTCATCTGGTCAATCCCAATACGACGGCCTCCATGACCGACAAGGCGGCGGCGGCCGCGCGTGCCGTGGCGGCGGCGGGCACCGAGATCGTGGCGACCACCTCCAGCATGGGGCCGGCCTCGATCGAGGGCTTCTATGACGATGCGCTCGCTCTCCCCGGCCTGCTCGCCGCCATCGCCACCGCCGAAGGCGAGGGCGTCGATGCGCACGTCATCGCCTGTTTCGACGACACCGGCCTCGACGCCGCGCGCGCCCTTGCCCGTGCGCCGGTTGTCGGCATTGGCGAGGCGGGTTTTCACCTCGCGAGCCTCATTGCCCATCGCTTCGCCGTGGTCACCACGCTGCGGCGCTCCGTGCCGGTGATCGAGGCGAACCTCGCCCGCTACGGTCTGCTCGCCCGCTGCTGCGCCGTCCGCGCCTCGGATGTTGCCGTGTTGGAACTCGAAGACCCGGCCTCCGATGCACGGGCGCGCATTTCCGCGGAAATCGGTCGCGCCATCGCCGAGGACCACGCCGAGGCCATCGTGCTCGGCTGCGCCGGGATGGCGGATCTTGCCCGCGCCCTCGGCGAGGCCCATGGCGTGCCGGTCATCGACGGTGTGGCGAGCGCGGTGATGCTGGCGGAAAGTCTTGTACGGACGGGCCTTTCGACATCGAAGGCGGGTCCCTACGCGCCGCCCCGCGCCAAGCCCTATCTCGGGCGCCTCGCCGATTTTGCACCGGGCCGGGGCTGACGGCCCGCCGCCCCTAGGGCGCGTGCAGTCTTCCATGGTCGATGACATAGGTCCGATCGCACAGGGCCTCGGTAAGCGCATTGTTCTGTTCCGAGACGAGGATCGACAGGCCGCGTTGCTTGAGAGCGCGGATGGCGTCCAGCATCTGGTCCACGATGATCGGTGCGACACCCTCGGTCGGCTCGTCCAGCAGAAGCAGGGTAGGATGGGCAACGAGCGCCCGCGCGACGGCCAGCATCTGCTGTTCCCCGCCCGACATTTGCCCACCGGGGCGGTGACGCATGGAAGCGAGATTGGGAAACAGTGCAAAGAGCGACGCGTCGTCCCAGCTGTCGGTTCCCGAGCGGGGTCCGGCCCGGCGCGCAATATCGAGATTCTCCGCCACGGTGAGATCGGTGAAGATGCGCCGGTCTTCGGGCACATAACCCACGCCGCATTGCGCGACGCGGTAGGTTGGAAGTGCCGAAATATCAATATTGTCAAAGGATAAGACGCGAGCGCGACGCTGAACAAGGCCCATGATGGCCTTCAGCGTCGTGGTCTTGCCGGCACCGTTGCGGCCGGTGAGGGCGACGGCCTCGCCGCGGCCGACCGTGAACGAGACGTCGAACAGAATTTGCGCCGCGCCATACCACGCGTTCAGGCCGTCCACCGTAAGGAGCGGCGCGGTCATGCCCCCTCTCCCGCGTAGCGGCCGAGGTATGATGATACGACACGCGGGTCTGCGCGCACGGCCGCGGGCGTGCCTTCGGCGATCAGCCGGCCGCCGGCCAGGACGATGACGCGGTCGGCATGACCGAAGACCACGTCCATGGAATGCTCGGTGAACAGGACGGCGATGGAACCGGCGCCGGCGAGGCGGCGAATGAGCGCCATCAGCGCCAGGCGCTCTTCAATGCCCATGCCGGCGGTCGGCTCATCCATGAGAAGCAGTTTCGGTCGAGCGGCGAGCGCCATGGCAAGCTCCAGGCGCTTGACGTCGCCATAAGCCAGCGCGGCGGCAGCTGAATCGGCCCGCTCGATCAGCCCGGTGTCGCTCAGCAGGCCGTTGGCCTCCTCGCGCATCTGCGTGGCGAGCGGTTTGAAGAATTGAAAGATGCGCCGGCGTTGCGCCAGAAGCGCTGTCTGCACATTCTCCCGGACCGTCATCGAGCCGAAAACCTGCGCGACCTGAAAGGTGCGCCCCACACCCGCGTGCGCCATGCGGCGAGGGGAGGCGCCGGTAACATAATGCCCGCCCAACCACACGCGGCCCGCATCCGCGCGGAGCTGGCCGTTGACGATATTGAAGCAGGTCGACTTCCCCGCGCCGTTCGGGCCGATCAAGGCCAGCAGCTCACCGGCGGCAACCGAAAAGCTCACGCCGTCCAGCGCCCGCACGCCGCCATAGGACTTGGCGAGGTTTTCCACGCGCAGCACCGTCATTGCGCGCGCCCTCGGCGCAGCAGGGTGGCGAGGCCGGCGATGCCGCCGGGCATGACGACGACGATGGCGAGGATCAGTGCGCCCATGAGCGCGCGCCAATACACGGTTTCCCGCATCACCGTATCCTGCAGCGTGGTGAAGGCGGCGGCGCCGAGAAGGGGGCCGGCGAGACTCTGCACGCCGCCGAGCAGCACCATGACCAGCCCGTCGATGGAGCGGCTGACGGCGATGGTCTCGGGGGAGATGGAGCCCTTGGCGAAGGCGAAGAGGGCGCCGGCCGCACTGCCCAGCGTGCCCGCGACGATAAAGGCGAGCCAGCGCGTGCGGGCAACCGGAATGCCGCTCGCCTCGGCCCGCCCCGCGGAATCGCGGGCGGCGCGCAGCGCATAGC
>JAEZMI010000109.1 GCA_023414975.1 Pseudomonadota bacterium
ACCTCCGCCCGCCAGATCGCCGAGGCCGAGGCCCGCCACGCGCAGGACATGGCCCGCATGCTCGGGGCGGAAAAGGCGATGCTGGAGGGCGCGCTCGCCAAGGCCCGCGAGGACCGCGCCCATCTCCAGCAGCGCCTTGACACGCTTGCCCCGCTCGCCGCCGCCGGACGGGCGGACGGCCATCTGCGCGAGCACATCAGCGAGATCGCCGCCGAACTCGCCCATCTCACCGCGGCTCTCGAAGGTCCGGGCTCGCCGATCAACGCCCTGGTCGCCGACGCCGCGCCCGGCCGCAAGGGCGCCCCGCCGAGCCTGGCCGACCGGATCCGTGCCCTGCAGGAAAAGGCGCGCCGCCGCTCCCCCGCCCCCTCCGGCGAGGCCATCGCGCTCGACGCGGCGGCGCTGGAGGCCGCGCGCGGCCGCGAGGCGCAGTCCACTCCCACCGCCGCCGAGTGACGCCCGCCCGCACAGAGACCCGCCGATGAACCTCGCCCGTCTGCTCAAGGCCCGCGTCACCGCCGGCCGCCCGGTCCGTGTCGGCCTCATCGGCGCCGGCAAGTTCGGCTCCATGTTCCTGGCGCAGCTGCGCGCCACGCCCGGCCTGCATCTGCTCGGCATCGCCGATCTCTCCGTGCCGCGCGCCCGCGCCGCGCTGGAGCGCACCGGATGGGATGCGGAAGCCGCTCTGGCCCCCTCCTTCGCGGAAGCGCTGGCAAGCGGGCGCACCATGCTCACCGAGGATGCCGGGGCGCTGATCGCCGCCGACGGGCTCGACGTCGTGGTGGAGGCGACCGGCAACCCCGCCGCCGGCGCCGCCCATGCGCTCGCGGCCATCGCGCACAAGCGGCACGTGGTGATGGTGACGGTGGAGGCGGACGTTCTGGTCGGCCCGCTCCTCGCCGCCCGCGCCCGCGACGCCGGGGTGGTCTATTCCATGGCCTATGGCGACCAGCCCGCCCTCGTCTGCGAGATGGTCGACTGGGCCCGCACCTGCGGGTTCCACGTGGTCTGCGCCGGCAAGGGCACGAAATACCTGCCGGGCTACCACGCCTCGACGCCCGAGACGGTCTGGAACCTCTACGGCCTCACACCCGAACAGGCGGCGGCGGGCGGCATGAACGCGCAGATGTTCAACTCCTTCGCCGACGGCACCAAATCCTCCATCGAGATGGCCGCCATCGCCAATGCGGCGGACCTGCGCGCCCCATCGGACGGCCTGCTCTTCCCGCCCTGCGGGGTGGACGATCTCGCCCATGTGCTGCGCCCGCACGCCGATGGCGGCATTCTGGAGCATAACGGCACGGTCGAGACCGTCTCCAGCCTGGAGCGCGACGGTCGCCCGGTGTTCCGCGATCTGCGCTGGGGCGTCTATGTGGTGTTCGAGGCCGAGCGCGGCGCCTCCGGCGACTATGCGCGACGCTGCTTCAAGGAATATGGCGTCGTCACCGACGCCTCCGGCCGCTACACGGCGCTTTACCGCCCCTATCACCTGATCGGCCTCGAACTCGGCATCAGCGTCGCCGCCGCCGCGCTGCGCGGCGAGCCGACCGGCGTCGCGCAGGATTTCAACGCCGACGTGGTGGCCGTGGCCAAGCGCCCGCTCAAGGCCGGCGACCGGCTCGACGGCGAGGGCGGCTACACGGTGTGGGGCAAGCTCCTGCCGGCGGCGAGTTCGCTGGCGCGCGGCGCCCTGCCCATCGGCCTCGCCCATAACGTCACGCTCAACCGGGACATGGTGGAAGGCGAGGTGGTCGGCTGGGCCGATGTCGCCATCGAGGAGACGCCGATCGTGCAGCTGCGCCGCGAGATGGAGCGCGCCTTCGCCGCCCCGTTCAGCGCCGTCGCCGAGTAACATCGCCCGCGCGGTGAACCTCCCGCCGCCCCCGCGCGTAGGAAGGGGATGACATCCCCCGTCCCCCGCTCGGTCTCCTCCGCCCCGCCCGGCGGCACGCTGCGCCTCGTTCTGGGCGACCAGCTCAGCCGCTCCTTGAGCGCGCTCGACGGGCTCGATCCGGCCCGCGACACCGTGCTGATGATGGAGGTGCGCGAGGAGGCGACCCATGTGCGCCACCACGCGCAGAAGATCGCCCTGTTCTTCGCGGCCATGCGCCATTTCGCGGCGGCGCTCGGGCGGGAGGGCGTGCGGGTCGATTACATCCGCCTCGACGATCCCGCCAACACCCACGGCTTCGCCGGCGAGATCGCCCGCGCCGTGGTGCGCCATGCGCCGGACCACATCGTCGCCACCGAGCCGGGCGAATGGCGGGTGGAGGACGCGCTCCACGCGCTGCGCGAGGAACTGCCCGTCCCGCTGGAAATCCGGCCGGACGGCCGCTTCTTCGCCACGCGCGGGGATTTCGAGCGCTGGGCGGAAGGCCGCCGCACTCTGCGCATGGAGTTCTTCTACCGGGAGATGCGCCGCGCCCATGGGCTGCTGATGGCGCAGGACACGCCCGTCGGCGGGCGTTGGAACTTCGATGCCGACAACCGCGCCGCCATCCCCGCGGGCGTCGAAGCCCCCGCCCCGCCGCGCTTCGCCCCGGACGCGATCACGCGTGAGGTCCTCGCGCTCGTCGGCCGCGAATTCCCCGGCCATTTCGGCACGCTGGACGGCTTCGGCTGGGCGGTGACGCGGGCGGATGCGCTCAAAGCCCTCGATCACTTCATCGCCCACGCCTTGCCGCGCTTCGGCGACTATCAGGACGCGATGCGCGCGGGCGACCCGTTCCTGTTCCACGCGGTCCTGTCGCCCTACCTCAATCTCGGCCTCCTGGAGGCGCGTGAGGTCTGCGCCGCGGCCGAGCGGGCCTTCCATCAGGGCGATGCCCCGCTCAACGCGGTGGAAGGCTTCATCCGCCAGATTCTCGGCTGGCGGGAATATGTGCGCGGCATCTACTGGCTGAAGATGCCGGCCTATGCCCGCTCCAACCACTTCAACGCCCGGCGCCCCCTGCCCCGTTTCTTCTGGGACGGGAAGACGGACCTCGCCTGCCTCGCCCATGTAGTGGCCGAGACGCGCGCCCACGCCTATGCCCACCACATCCAGCGGCTGATGGTGATCGGCAATTTCGCCCTGCTGGCGGGGCTCGATCCGGCGGCGGTGGAGGAATGGTTCCTCATCGTCTATGCCGATGCGGTGGAATGGGTGGAACTGCCCAATGTCCACGGCATGGCGCTCTTCGCCGATGGCGGCCTGCTCGGCTCCAAGCCCTATGCGGCCTCGGGCGCCTATATCGACCGCATGTCGGATTATTGCGGCGGCTGCCGCTACGATCCCAAAGCCAAATCCGATCTGAAGGGCAAGGCCGACCCCAAGGGAAAAAAGCCCGGCCCGGAGGGAAAGCCCGGCGCCAAGGGAAAGTCCGGCACCAAGGCCTGCCCCTTCAACTATCTCTACTGGGATTTCCTGGACCGCAACCGCGACAGGCTCGCGCGCAACCCGCGCCTCGCCATGCCCTACCGCAACCTCGCCCGCTTCGACGAGGCCCGCCGCCACACCCTGCGCACCGACGCGGCCCGCTTCCTCGACGCGCTGGAACCGGCAGAGGCCGGGCGCGACTGGTAGGGCGGCGTTACCTCGCGCGGTAAAGGATCAGGCGACGACTTCGCGGGTGGCTTCCACCCATTCGCGGGCGCGCGCCTCCGGGTTGGGGTTCAGCAGCACGTCGGTGACCACGGCCACGCTGTCCGCCCCCGCCTTCAGCACGCCCGGCGCCCGCTCGATGGTGAGCCCGCCAATCCCCACCAGCGGCACGCGGCCCACCCGCTTCTTCCAGGCGGTGACGCGCTCAAGCCCCTGCGGCGCCCATTTCATCTTCTTCAGGATGGTCGGGTACACCGGCCCCAGCGCCACGTAATCGGGCTTGGCCAGCAGCGCGACCTCCAGCTCGGCCTCGTCATGCGTGCTGATGCCGAGCCGCACGCCGGCCTTGCGGATGAAGGCGAGGTCGGCATCGGCGAGGTCTTCCTGGCCGAGATGGATGAAGTCGCAGCCGAGTTCGATGGCGAGCTGCCAGTAATCGTTCACGATCAGCTGCGCGCCGTAGCGGGCGCACACCTCGCGCGCCAGCGTGATATCGCGGCGCAGTTCCGCCTCGTCCATGTCCTTGGCGCGCAGCTGCACCAGCTTCACCCCCTGCGGCAGCAGGCGCGGCAGCCAGGAGGCGCGGTCGACGATCAGATAGAAGGGATCGAGCTTCATCGGGTCACTCTGCGTCTTCACTGGCCGAAGGCGGCGCGGCCCATCACGGGCGTCGAGGGCACCGCCATGTCGCGCGCCTCCATCGGGTCGGCCAGCAGCCCCTCGCGGCCGGCCTCGATGGCGCGGCCGAAGGCGCGGGCCATGCGCACGGGATCGCCGGCCTTGGCCACCGCCGTGTTCAGCAGCACCGCGTCATAGCCGAGTTCCATCGCCATCGCCGCGTGCGAGGGCACCCCGACGCCCGCATCGACCACCAGCGGAATGCCCGGAAAATGCGCCCGCATGGAGCGCAGGCCATAAGGGTTGTTGAGCCCCCGGCCCGAGCCGATGGGCGCGCCCCAGGGCATCAGCACCTCGCAGCCGGCGGCGATCAGCTTTTCCGCCACGACCAGGTCTTCCGTCGTGTAGGGGAACACCTGAAAGCCCTCGCGCGTGAGGATGCGGGCGGCCTCCACCAGGCCGAACACGTCGGGCTGGAGCGTGTCGTCTTCGCCGATGACCTCCAGCTTCACCCAGGGCGTGTCGAACAGCTCGCGCGCCATCTGCGCCGTGGTCACGGCCTCCTTCACCGTCTTGCAGCCGGCGGTGTTGGGCAGCACTTTCACGCCGAGATCGCGGATGATCTGCCAGAAGCTCTGCCCGGACTTCGCCGCGCCGGATTCGCGCCGAAGGGAGACGGTGACGATCTCCGCCTGCGAGGCGCGGATCGCCTCGGCAAGGATCGCGGGCGAGGGGTACTGCGCCGTGCCGAGCAGCAGGCGCGAGGCGACCGCGGTGCCGTAGAACTCCACGGGGTCCGTCAGCGCGCCGGCCATGGCCTGCGTATTTATGGCGTCCATGTCAGCCTCCCTCAACCGCCCTGCATCGGCGCGAGGATTTCCACCCTGTCGCCGTCGCTGATCGCGGTCTCGCCGCGCTTCACCTTGCGCACCATCGCGCCGTTCACCGCCGTCGCCACCAGGGCGTCGGCGAGGTCGAGCTCGGCCAGCAGATCGGCCAGCGTGCCCGCGCCGGTCTCCGCCGGCTCACCATTCACGATGATCTTCATCCATCACCTCCGGGCAACGGGTTCCGTCGAACGCCAGGTCCGCCGCGCGCCGCGCCAAAGCGGGAGCGGCGAGGAAGCCATGGCGGTAGAGCCCGTTGAGATAGATCGTGTTGCCTCGCCGGCGCAGGCGCGGAATGTTGTCGGGGAAGGCCGGCCGCACATCCGCTCCGATCTCGACGATCTCCGCCTCGCCGAAGGCCGGGTGCAGCGCATAGGCCGCGCCGAGCAGCTCCAGCATCGAGCGCCCAGTGACGCGGCCGCGCTCGTCATTCTCGATCGAGGTCGCCCCGATCATGAAATGCCCGTCGCCCCGCGGCACGATGTAGACGGGGATGCGCGGGTGCAGCATCCGCACGGGGCGCTTGAGGGAAATCTCGGTCGAGTAGAGGACGAGCATCTCGCCCTTCACGCCGCGCAGGTCGGCGAGCTGGTCGCGCGCCCCGAGGCCCCGGCAGTCGAGGATCAGATCGGCCTCATCGGCCTGACTGTTCACCTGATCGAACTCATCGGTCTCGTAGCGAATGGTTACATTGTACTCATTCACCAGCCGCTCGGTGAGGGCGGCAAGAGCCTTGCGCGGCTCCAGATGCGCTTCCGTGGGGAAGAAAAGCCCTGTGTCGAAACGCCCCTCAAGGTCCGGCTCCAGCGCCGCAATCCGCGCGCCATCGAGCCACTCGAAGCCTTCCGTGCGGCGGGAAAAGCGTTTCAGATCAGGTAGATCGCGCGGCTGGGCCAGCACGAGGCTGCCCTCGGCCGGTACGTCCGGCACGGCCTCGCGCCAATAATCCAGCGATTCGAGGCCGAGTTCGGCGATGATCGGCTCGGCGCTCTCGCGCTCGCACCAGGGCGCCAGCATCCCGCCCGCATACCAGGAACAGCCCTGCCCCGTGGCGGATTTGCGTTCCACCAGAGTGACATGCGCCCCCCGCCGGGCAAAAGCATGGGCGCTGGTCAGCCCCGCCACCCCGCCGCCGACGACGCGCACGCGCATCGCGTTAGGCGCGGGATAAGGCGTTGATTTGTTGGAGATTTTACCGCTCTCTTCGGACATGCACGCCTCCCTTCGCCAGTCTCAACTGGATCAGGTTCAAAGGGTCGCCATGCCGCGTCCGCGCGATGATGGCCTCTCAGCCCCCTGACGGGGCTCCCCCGGACGGCACCGATATAATCACGCCGGCCGCGCTTGTCACCGTACCGTCGTGACGAATACCGTCGCGCGCGACCGCCTCAGGCGCTACGCGGCGGAAAAGTCACGACATTATCGGCCTTTGGCCGGGTTGCCCCGGTAATCGCCCGCTGCAGCATGTCGCGGCTGAACGGCTTTCCGAGCCGCACCATGTCCGGGCGGGCCTCCGCCGGCAGCTCCGCATAGCCCGTGCCGAGGATCACCGGCAGGCCCGGCCAGCGTTCCAGAATGACGGCGGCGAGTTGCACCCCGGTCATGCCGGGCATGGCCTGATCCGTGAGCACCACATCGATCGAAGTGCCATTTTCGAGTATTTTCAAGGCCTCGCGGCCGGAGGAGGCTTCCGTCACGACGAAATCCAGATCCTCCAGCATCGCCGCCGTGGCCGAGAGCACCAGCGGGTCGTCGTCGACCACCAGCACCCGCACCGCCCCGGGTTCCGGTGCGACGAGCGGCGGAAGGGCCGGCACCGTATCGACCGGCGCAACGACGGCCGGCGCCTCGGCCTCTACGATCGGCAGATAGATCGTTGCCGTCGTCCCCTCGCCGAGGCGGCTCGCGAGAGCGAGCTTGCCCCCGGACTGCGCGGCGAGACCATGCACCATGGCAAGCCCCAGCCCCGTGCCCTTGCCCACGCCCTTGGTGGTGAAGAAGGGCTCGGCCGCGTGGGCAAGCGTCGCCTCATCCATGCCCGCGCCGGTGTCGGAAAGCCCCAGGCAGAAATAACGGCCAGGCTTCAGGCCGTTATCGTCATCGGGACCCGCTACGGCGACCGTTTCCTCATGCGCGCTGATGACGATGGTGCCGCCGTCCGGCATGGCGTCGCGCGCGTTGACCGCAAGATTGAGCAGGGCGAGTTCAAGCTGGTTGGCGTCGACCCGCGCCTTGGGCAGCCCGAGAGGAAAGCGCGTCTCGATCCGCACGCTCGGCCCGATCGAGCGGCGCAGCATATCGGCCATGCCGAGCACGAGTTCCGGCACATCCACGGGCTCCGGCTTCAGATCCTGCCGGCGGGCGAAAGCCAGCATGCGCTGGGTGAGCGCGGCGCCGCGCTGCGCCGCCTGGAGCGTATTGTCGATCAGCATCTGCAGGCGCGGCTCGTCGGGCGCGCGCTTGCGCACCAGTTCGAGATTCCCCATCACCACGGCGAGCAGATTGTTGAAATCATGCGCGATTCCGCCGGTCAGCTGGCCAACGGCCTCAAGCTTCTGCGCCTGGCGCAGCGCCTCTTCCGTCCGGCGCCGATCCGTGATGTCGACGAGGCCGCACAGCGTCTTGATCAGCGCGCCCCGGGGGTCGCGCTCGGCAACCGCCGAGAGAATACAGTCGAGCCGCCTCCCCTCCTTTGTCAGCAGCTGGTACTCCGCCTCGCGCAATTCACCCGTACCGAGCAGGCGCGGCCAATGTTCTTCATTGCGCTGCCTGGCCGATTCCGGCGTCATGAAGTCGGTCAATGGCCGGCCGATCACCTCCTCGCGTGAATAGCCGAGCAGGTCGAGCCAACGGTCGCTCACCTGTTCGATCCGACCGTCGGCGCCTAGTGAATGCAAGGGCAGCGGCGTGCGGCGATAGAGCGTGCGGTAGCGCTCCTCGCCCTCCCGCCAGATGGCGGTTTCGCGCTGCGCCAGCAGGGCGAAACGGCGGTCGTAAATGGCCGCAAGCAGCGCCGCCGCGCAGATGGTGAAACTCACAGCCGAAACCGCGACGACCAAATGGGAATTGTCGAACGCTCCGCCGCGCATTGCCACGACATGTCCATCGCCGGGCAGGAAAGTCACGCCTGCCATCGCGACGTAATGCATGCCGGCAATGCCGAGCCCGAGGGCC
Organism: Pseudomonadota bacterium; assembly: GCA_023414975.1. Classification (GTDB taxonomy): domain Bacteria; phylum Pseudomonadota; class Alphaproteobacteria; order Rhizobiales; family Xanthobacteraceae; genus Ancylobacter. The sequence goes on from JAEZMI010000109.1 coordinate 8,263, forward strand.
ACCGCGCCCGCCACACGTTCCGGAAAACTATGGTTGCGGAAGGCGAGCCACAAAGCGGCCGTGGAGGCCAGGATCGCTACGATGATGGCGGCGCCGGCATGGAGGAAGTCGTTGGCAATGGCTCCGGTCATGCGCATGGCCGCCATGCCGGTGTAATGCATGCCGATGATCGCCACGCCCATGAAAACGCCGGCAAGCACCAGCCGCATCCGCGGCAGGCGCGGCCGGCTGGCCGCGATCAGGGCCAAGCCGGTCGCTCCGATGGCTATGGCGAGCGAGAGCGCCGTCAGCCAGAGATCGTAGCGGACGTCCAGGCCGGACTCGAGCGCAAGCATGGCCACGAAGTGCATGGCCCAAATGCCGCCGCCGAGAACGACGGCGGCCAGCGCCAACCAGCCGACACGCGCGCGACCGGCCGCCGCCGGAATGCGCCCCGCGAGATCGAGAGCCGTAAAGGAGGCGGCGATGGCGATCAGCAACGACAGCGCCACCAGCCCCGGATCGTGGGTCGCCACATGGTCCATCATGCCGGTCAGGCTCTCCGCGCTGACATGCGCCAAACTTCCCTAAGGGAAGGCAACGGTCGCCGCCCCTCTGAACCACTCAAGACACAGTCAGCGCGGCGCCGCAACCGTTCACGTCCTGAGCACCGGCCTCAGTGCAGATAGCCGAGCAACCAGAGAATGATGATGATCGGCAGCGGAATGCCTAAAAGCCACAGAAGTCCACCCTTCAGCATGTCGTCCTCCCAGCATGTTGCGCGGGGGAACCCCGATCCTGCCCTACTTGTTCCATAGGTGGCGCCCTACCTAGATGCGCCATGCCGGCATGGGCCGGCCAGCTTTGATCCTTCGAGAACGGGGGTACCGTGAAACCTGGTTTGTCTTACATTCCGCGCTGGCTACTGCCCGAGTTCGGCGTCTTCCTCGCCATCGCCGGCGCGGCCGCCGCGTTGTTCGCTTTCGCGCAGTTGGCGGAAGGTGTGGTCGAGGGAGAAACGCACGGCTTCGACGAAGCCGTTTTGAGGGCCTTCCGCACTCCCGGCGACCCGGCGGATCCGCTCGGCCCCCTTTGGCTGGAAATCGTGATGCGCGACATCACCGCGCTCGGCAGCACCACGGTGCTGACGCTGATCACGGCGGCCGTCGTCGGCTTCCTGGTCATGGACCGAAAGGCGGGCGCCGCGCTCTTCGTCATCGTGGCGGTGGCCGGCGGCGGGGCGCTAAGCTACCTGTTGAAGATCGGCTTCGATCGCCCACGCCCCGACCTCGTGGCCCACCTCGTGGACGTCCATACGCTGAGCTTTCCCAGCGGGCATGCCATGGGCGCCGCCGTGACCTATCTCACCCTCGCCGCACTCATCGTCCGCACCGAGCGGCGTCGGCGCCTCAAGGCATATGTGCTTTTCATCGCCGTCAGCCTGACGCTCATCATCGGGCTGAGCCGCATCTACCTCGGTGTCCACTGGCCGACCGATGTCTTGGCTGGCTGGTGTGCGGGCAGCGCGTGGGCGCTCATCTGCTGGCTGGCGGCGCTCTGGCTCCAGCGGCGCGGGCAGATCGAAAAGGAGGATGGAGAGGGGGCAATCGAAGCGAAAAGCTGAAGGTGGCTCAACTCACCATGGCTTTCAGCGCGGCGGCGGCTATCCTTGACGCGATGAGGCCGCCAGAGCCTCCGCCACTGCCGAGGAGAAGCGAATGTCGACCAGCCAGCCGGAAGGCCATCTCATTCCGGGAATCGGGGTCATCGAAACCAGCGAGTCCGACAACATCCTGCGCTGGGACGGCGACGAGCTCTATGTCGAGCAGGACGTCTATCACAACGGCCAGCTCGTCCATCGCAAGTACCGCCGGCGTGTGACGAAGCAGGTGGCCCATGCGATCGCCCGCGTGCTGGCGCAGCACTGACGGCGGCGCCCCGGATTACAAGAGTGGGATCGGCCGGGACATCACGGCCGATCCTCCATCTTCCGTCAACCGGGATAGAGGATGGCCATGAGCACTAGCGCGAGCCCCAGCATCGCAACCATCCAGACGATGGAGCGCACATAGGGCACGCCAAAGACATAGAGCGGCAGATAGACGACACGTGCCGCCAGAAACAGGCTTGCGCCCCACGCGGTGAGGGCGCCCTCGCGATCCGCCACATGGGCGATGAGTATGGCCGCGATGAAGAGCGGCAGCGTCTCGAACAAATTCGCCTGCGCCCGCCGCAGCCGCCCTGTTATCACGCCCACCGGCGGACCCGGCTCGTCGCGTGGACTTGCGTTGTAGGCAGTGCCTGTCTCACGATTGCGAAACATAGCGGGTAGCATGATCTGGATGATGGCCAGAACGAGCGTCCAGGCGAGGATCAGCAATTCGAAGGTCATAAGTACCGCCCATTCCGGCAGAATCGGTCCAGTCTGTCCGACGTAACCTGCAAAAGGTGTCGCAATCTCCGCCGTCCACCCTACATTGAATGAACATGCGGAAAAACAAACAACAAAAGCGCCAGGCAAAGGACGGTCGCAGTCTAGAACAAGTGGCGGCCCTGCCCTACCGGCTGTCAGGCGCAGGAGAACTGCAGGTTTTGCTCCTCAGTTCGCGCGAGACCCATAGAGCGGTTATCCCCAAGGGATGGCCGATGAAGAACCACAAGGACTGGAAGTCGGCGCAGATCGAGGCTTGGCAGGAAGCCGGTATTGTCGGCGATGTCAGCCGGAAGAGGCTGGGTCAATACCGCTATTGGAAGCGGCTGGAGAGCCATTTTGCTCTCGTCAAGGTTTCCGTATATCCGCTGGCCGTGCGCAGGCAACTCGAGGACTTTCCCGAGCGCGGCGATCGCCTTCATGTGTGGATGACACCGGACGATGCAGCGGTCATGCTCGATGAAACGGACCTCGGGGCTTTGATACTCAATTTCGCGCGGTCGGCGGAGTGGCAAAAGTCTGCCCACGCGCATTTTCCGGCAGCGGCGGTCGCGCCGAGCCCGGCACCCACCCTCTCGTCGACCCGATGAGAAGCCCTGGGGAACATAGGCTCCCCAGGGCTTGGCCATCCATCAGTCGATAATCTGAACCACGCGGTGGGTCCGCGGATCGACCAGCACGGTGCGGTCGTTCACGACCGTGTAACGGTACTCCGTCGCGCCATACTCGGCCGGGACTTCGTAGTAGCGCACGCCCGTGGGCGGCAGCTCCGCGCCGACGACGACCTCGCGCTCATAGGTGTAAGAGGGAACCCGCTCCTCGACGACATAGGTGCGGAAGCCCGCGCGGCGATCCTCGGCTATGCCGCCAACGACCGCACCGGCCACGCCGCCCACCACGGCACCGATCGGCCCGCCAACGATCGCGCCGCCCACGGCGCCCGTCGTCGCACCCGCCGCAGTTCCCGCGCCGCTCTGAGCATTCGCCGCCGCAGCGCCGGAAAGAATCAGTGCAGTCGCAATAATCGCATGACGTATCATGGTGTTCTCCTGTCACCCCGCACCCTCGTTTTGCGGCGATACAACGCCACTGGAAGGTTTTATGTTCCAGTGGCAGCGTGACAGCAGAAAAAGATCGACGTTCTACGTTACGGTTTTCCCGCACCGACGCTTGAGTGGAACAGGCGTCCACGTTCGGCAAAGAGAACCCAAACAAGCGCGCCAATCCCCAACGCGGCGAAGCCAAGCGTGAGGGGCAGCGTGGTCCCGTCGAAAAGCTGGCCGAGCAGAAAACCGAGCAGCGCGCCCCCAACCGTGCTGACGAAGCCGAGCGCGGAGGAAGCCGTCCCGGCCACATGGCCGACTGGCTCCATCGCCATGGCGTTGAAATTCGAGACCATGAGGCCGAAGAAGAACATCATCAGTGCCTGCAGCGCCGAAAAGGTCCAGATCGTCTCCAGCCCCATCAGCACCACCGCGGCGTGGACCAGTGTGACCGTGAGGTAGCCGAGCAGCGCCGCGTGCGACACGCGGCGCATGCCGAGCTTGCCGACCACTCTGGAGTTCAGGAGCGAAGACAGCGCCATGAACACGGCGATGAGGGCGAAGATGAGCGTGAACAGCTCGCGCGCGCCGAAGGCATCGGCAAAGACCTGCTGGGCGGAATTGATGAAGCCGAAAAGTCCGCCCATCACCATCGTCATCGCCAGCATGTAGCCCACGGTGACACGGCTGCGGAACACCAGTCCGAACGCGAAGGTGATGCCGCGCACCGAAATCGGCGTGCGGTTCTCCTCCTTCAGCGTTTCCGGCAGGCGGATCAGCGTCCAGACGAAGAGCACCGCACCAAATATGAACAGCATCGAGAAGATCGTACGCCAGGGCGCCACCAGCATGATGAGCTGACCGATGGACGGTGCAATGATCGGCACTGCGAGGAACACGATGAAAGCGAGCGACATCACCCGCGCCATCTGCCGGCCGGCATAGCAGTCGCGGACGATGGTGATGGCGAGAATGCGCGTCGCCGCTGATCCGACGCCCTGAATGGCGCGGGCGGCGATCATTACCCCGAGCGAGGGCGCGAAATAGCAGGCGACGGAGGCGAGGGTGTAGATGCCCAGCCCGACCAAGAGCACCGGCTTGCGGCCGAAACGGTCGGCAAGCGTGCCGTAAACAATCTGCGCGAGACCGAAACCCAGCAGATAGGCGGTAATGACGATCTGGGCGTGATTGGCCGTGTCGATGTTCAGCGCATGGCCGATCTCCGGCAGCGCCGGCAGCATCGAATCGATGGCGATGGCGTTGGTCGCCATGAGCGCCGCGATATAGCCGACGAACTGCCGGAACCCCATGCCGGGATGCGGGGCGGGGGCGGCGGCGGTTTTACTCATGGCAGGTCCGTTATCTGCGAGGCGACGGCG
>JAEZMI010000162.1 GCA_023414975.1 Pseudomonadota bacterium
AGGCGGGCGCGCGCCGCGCCCCGGCGGACGATGCGCCGGCCGTCCCCGCCACGGTCAGCATCGGCGTGGCGGCGCTCGCCGACATGCCCGCCGGCGACGGGCAGAGCCGGCTGGAGCGGCTCTACCGGGAGGCCGATGCCGCGCTCTACCGCGCCAAGGAGCACGGCCGCGACCGGGTGGAAGGTGCGCCGGCGCCCGGCTGACCTGCTTGCGGCCCTAGCTGCGTGCAAGCCGAACCGGATAAGATGCGCGCATGACTCGATCGCCGCCTCATGCTTGACCCGTTGACCCTGTGGGGCGTGATCGCCTTCGTGACGGCGCTGCTGGCGACGGGCCTGCTCTTCGTCTGGTGGCTGACGCCTTCCGAGCCGGCGCTGGTGCATTGGTCGAGCGCGCTGTGCTTCTTCATCCTGGGCATCGTCTCCGGGCTTTACCGGCTGGAGTGGCCGTATTTCCTGGCGGTCGGCCTCGGCAATGCCTGCTTCCTCATCGGCTATGCGCAGATCTGGGCCGGGCTGAGACGCTTTGACGGACACCCCGTCTCGCCGCTTCTCGCCTGGGCCATTCCGGTCATCTGGGTCGGGGCGGTGTTCGTGCCGCCCTTCTCTGACGACCCGCAGATGCGCGTGGTGCTGATCTCGCTCTTGATCGGGCTGCTCATCATGCTGTCCCTGCGCCAGCTCTGGCGCGTGGGGTTGCGCACGTCCATGGCGCGGCTGACGCTGTTCGTGACGCTGCTCGTCGCCATGGTGTTGAACCTCTCGCGGATTCCGCTGCTCGGCGCGCAAGTGAGGGGCAACCGGATCGAGCTGTTCAACAGCCCCTCCATGGCCTGGTTCGGCCTGCTGGGGGTCGCGCTCGGCATCTTCGTGTGCTTCGCCATCGTGCTGCTGGTGCGCGAGCGCTCTGACCAGCAATATCATCTGCAGGCGGGGCGGGATGACCTGACGGGCCTGCTCAACCGCCGCGGCTTCATGGAGCGTGCGATCGCCGTCACCTCGGCGGGCGGGCCGCTGGCGGTGATGTTCCTCGACCTAGATCACTTCAAGCAGATCAATGACCGCTTCGGCCATGCCGCCGGGGACAGCGTGCTGATGATGGTGGCGCAGGTGCTGCGCGACAATGTGCGCGAGGGGGATGTGGTGGGCCGGGTGGGCGGCGAGGAATTCCTCGTGCTGCTGCCGGGCGCCGATGACGGCGCGGCGTGGGCGGCCGCCGAGCGTGTGCAGCGCGGGCTGCGGCAGGCGGCGATCAGCCTGCGCATGGGCGCGTATGATTCCCCGCTCGAATGCACGGCGAGCATCGGCCTCGCCATCGCGAACCTTCCCGCGGCCGCGTCCGCCCCGATGCAGGAAGGGCGGCTGCGCACGCTGATCGACCGGGCGGACAAGGTGCTCTATCAGGCGAAGAATGACGGGCGCAACCGCATCGAGGTCGTGCACGTCTGAGGCGGACGGGGGCCGGGCGCGCGTTCTCTCTTGGCGCGCTCTCTTGGCGCGCCCGCGCCAAAAAAAGGGGCGCCGTGGGGCGCCCCTTCCGCGTTTCGGACTGCTTGGTGTCAGACCGAATAGTACATCTCGAACTCGACCGGGTGCGGCGTCATTTCGAAGCGCATCACCTCGGCCATCTTCAGCTCGATATAGGCGTTGATGAAGTCGTCCTCGAACACGCCGCCCTTCTTGAGGAAGTCGCGGTCCTTGTCGAGCGAGGCCAGCGCTTCGCGCAGCGAGCCGCAGACGGTCGGGATCTTCTTCAGCTCCTTCGGGGGCAGATCGTAGAGATCCTTGTCCATCGCCGGGCCGGGGTCGATCTTGTTGAGGATGCCGTCGAGGCCGGCCATGACCAGCGCCGCGAAAGCCAGATAGGGGTTCGCGCCCGGATCCGGGAAGCGGGTCTCGACGCGCTTGGCCTTGGGCGAGGTCGTGTAGGGGATGCGGCAGGAAGCCGACCGGTTGCGCGCGGAATAGGCGAGCAGCACGGGCGCCTCATAGCCGGGGACCAGCCGCTTGTAGGAGTTGGTCAGCGGGTTGGTGAAGGCGTTCAGCGCCTTGGCGTGCTTGATGATGCCGCCGATGTACCACAGGCATTCCTGGCTCAGATCGGCGTATTTGTTGCCGGCGAAGAGCGGCTTGCCATCCTTCCAGATCGACTGGTGCACATGCATGCCCGAGCCGTTGTCGCCGAAGACCGCCTTCGGCATGAAGGTCGCGGTCTTGCCGTAGATGTTAGCGACCTGGTGGATGCAGTATTTGTAGACCTGAAGGTGGTCGGCCATCGTCACCAGCGTGTCGAACTTCAGCCCCAGCTCATGCTGGGCGGAGGCGACTTCGTGATGGTGCTTCTCGACCTTGGCGCCCATGCGGGCCATGGCCGCGAGCATCTCGCCGCGCATGTCCTGCGCGCTGTCGATCGGCGGGACGGGGAAGTAGCCGCCCTTCGTCTTCACGCGGTGGCCGAGGTTGCCGCCTTCATATTCGGTGTCGAAATTGGTCGGCAGTTCGATCGAATCGAGCTTGAAGCCGGTGTTGTACGGATCGGCCTTGAAGCGCACGTCGTCGAAGATGAAGAACTCGGCTTCCGGGCCGATATAGACGGTGTCGCCGATGCCGGTGGACTTGAGATAGGCCTCGGCCTTCTTGGCGATGCCGCGCGGGTCGCGCCCATAGGGCTCGCCGGTGGTCGGCTCCAGCACGTCGCAGACGACGACGAGGGTGGTCTCCGAGAAGAACGGGTCGATGCTGACCGAATCGAGATCCGGCTGAAGGTGCATGTCGGATTCGTTGATCGCCTTCCAGCCGGCGATGGACGAACCGTCGAACGCCTGACCTTCGGCGAAGAAGTCTTCGTCCACCATCGAGATGTCGAAAGTGACATGCTGCCACTTGCCGCGCGGATCGGTGAAGCGGAAATCGACGTATTCGACGCTGTGCTCCTTGATCATGTCCATGACCTTGGAGACGGCGGGATTGCCCCCGCTCGCTGCCGGCTTCTTCGCCATTGTTTGAGGTCCTGTTCCCCTAGCGTGTCCCGGTCCCGACCATGCCGCGCGGGAGGGAGACCGACCTCCACGGCGCGC
>JAEZMI010000209.1 GCA_023414975.1 Pseudomonadota bacterium
CTCGACCGCCGCCGACGGTGCCGGCGCGGCGGTGTCTTCGCGAACCACAGCATCTGGTGCGGCAGCTTCTGGCTCGGCGGCGGCCTCCGGCGTGGCCTTCTCGGGCGCGGCAATCTCGTCCGAGGCAGCCTTGTCCGAGGCAGACTTGTCCCAGGAAGGCATGTCGAGGAAAGGCGTGTCGATGGACGGCATGTCCAAGGAGGGCATTTCCACGAAAAGCGTGGACGCCGACGGCTCGACGCGCGGGGCCAGACGAGCGTCGGCAGGTGGGGCGGGCGCCGTCGCGGTCTCCAAGGGCAGGGGTCGCATCGGCGGCAGCGGCGCCGTGAGGGGCAGCACGAGATGCTTGCGGGCCGGGGGTGCGCGACGGGGCGCGGGCGCATCAATGGTGAGGACAGGGATCAGCATGCCGGCATCGGAATCCTCCGCCGGGGCCTCGTCGACGGCCGGGCGCACATCGGCCCAGGGATCCTCGGCGAGCGCAGCACCGGACAGAAGGGTGAGGGCGATGAATGAGACGGCGCCGGCGAGGCGCTGCATTTCAACCCGGCGCCCCCGTGCGGCGCGCGCCGTCGGGATCGAAGCGGGAAGGCGGCGTTCCGTAAGGCGCGTCATGAACTGGGCTCCCGCAGGACGATTTCGATGCGGCGGTTTTCGGGTGCGTTGGGGTCGGCCTTGTTCTTCAGGCTGCGGTCGGCGAAGCCTTCGATCTTGCCGATGCGCTTCTCGTTGAGCCCGCCGCGCACCAGCATGTAATGGGTGATGTTGGCGCGCGCGGCGGAGAGCTGCCAGTTGTCGTAATTGGTCGAGCGGAAGGGCCGCCCGTCGGTGTGGCCGCGGATGATGACCTCGCCCGGCCGGTTGGACAGCGACGTCGCGATCTTCGCCATCGCGTTCACCAGCCGGGCGTCCGGCACCGCGGAGCCGATGGGAAACATGGTAAAGTCGATGTCGTCGGTGAGGCTGATGACGATGCCGTCCTTGGTTCGGCGCACATCAACCTGCGGACCGGCCGCCGTGCCCATGGCGGCCGCGATGTCGGCCTTCACGTCGCTTTCGAGCTTGCTGACGGAATCCGCCTTGCCCGCTCCGGCGGGGGAAGGGCGGGCGGCGGCCGGCTCTTGCGCCGCCGCCGCGGCCTGCATGGCCGCGACCGCCTGGGTGGCGGGGCCTTGCATCGGGGACGCCGCACTTGGAGGTGAGGCCGCGCTTGCGGAGGCTTGCGTCAGGGGCGGTTGGGTGGCTCCGTTACCGCCCGTCAGCGGGACGACGCCGGGAAGGTCGGCGGAATCATCCGTACCCTGCGATACCTCGGCCGGCGCCTCGCCGGTGCGTGCCCCGCTCGCATCGGGCCTTGAGCCGTTCTGCTCGGACATGCCCTTCGCGTCGGCGAGCTTGCGCGATTTCGGCGCGGTGTTCATCTGCCAGTAGATCGGGTCGAACGGGTCCCGATGCTGCTGGCCGCTGCCGGCGCCGTCGGCCGATATGTCGCCAATGGCCGCGTCGGGCGAGGTCGGTATGCCCGGCGGCGCCTCGGCGGCGATCTGCGCCAGCACCGCGTAGGGGTCCTGGAAGAGGGTGCTCTCATTCGTGCCCTCCTGCACCATCTCGCCAGCGCCGGTGCCGTCGCCGATGGTGTTCTTCAGGGCCGACGTGGAGTCGCCATCGGCGGAAGTGCCGCGATCGTTGATGTCCTCGGGGTCGTTGAGGCCTTTTCGCTCGCTGGCAGCCTCGGAGAGGTTCACCGGGTTGAAGTAGTTGGCGATGGCCTTGCGCACGTCCTTGTCCGTGACGTTGATGAGCCACATGATGAGGAAGAACGCCATCATCGCGGTCATGAAGTCGGCGTGGGCCACCTTCCAAGCGCTCGAGTGGTGCTCGTGGTCCTCGTCGTCATGCCGCTTGATGATGATCAGTTCGTGCGCGCCCTCGGCCATTCGATCAGTCTCCGGCGGTGGCGGCGCCGAGCCGGCTCGTCCACGCCTGCATCTGGGTTTCCAAGGTTGTGGCGCCGGCCATCACGATCACTTCGCTCTGGGGCCCCGGCTCGAAGCTCACCGGCACGCGCGGATCGATGCGCGCACGCAGGGCCTCGATGAGATCGCGCGCGCCGGTGACGCGGATCACCGGTGGCTCGGTGCCGGTCAGGGTTTCGTTGATGAGGGAGGCCATTTCGCCCAGCGCGCGGTCGCGCAGGGCGGCGTCAAGGAACGGGCCGACGACCCGAGCGAGACGCGCCGCGAGTTCCTCCCCGAGCGCCGTCAGCCCGGCATCTATGGCGGCGGCGAGCCGCAGGCTCTCGGTTTCCACCCAGTGCTGGCGTTCCTCGGCCAGGCGCTGTTCGGCGCGGGCGATATCCTCGGTGCGCAGCCGCTCGAACTCCAGACGTGCATCGGCGGCGCCGGCAAGGCGCCCTTCCGCCGCCGCTTCCGCGGCGATGGCGGCAAGATCGGGTCCCGAACTGGCGATGGGCCGGGGCGGGGCAATGCCGGGCGTCTGCGCCGGCCTCGGCGTGGCGGGAATGGCCGCCGGCAGCACCTCGCTGACCGGGCGCCGGGGCAGGCTGGAAGAAAAATCGGGGAGATGACCAATCAGTCGATGCATCAGGCACGCACCTCCTGCTGCAGCCACTGCCGGAGGATGGCGGCGGCCTGTTCCTCGTCGAATTCCACGATCTGCTCCAGCCGCTTCTGCGGCGAGCGGTTCATCTTGCTGGTGAGATCCTCGATGAGGTTCAGCGGCTCGTTCCCGCCAGGCGCCGCGGCACCCTCGGGGGCCGGCAGTTCGCCGGCGACGGGACTGACCGGGCCGGCCAGCATGGCGGCCTCAATGGCTTCGGCCTCTTCCGGCCGGGTCACGATGGCGCGCACCGCGGGCCGCAGGCCGAACCAGATGAGCAGGGCGGCCACGATGAGGATCGTGGCGGCATTCACCAGCGTGCCGGCCTGGCGCATCATCACATCGCCCCAGCTCAACGGCGCAACCGGCTCCAGCTCGCCATTGCCGGCGGCGAAGGCGACGGCCGAGACCTTCAGCTTGTCGCCGCGCGCCTTGTCGAAGCCGGCGGCAGCACCGGCGAGCTGCTCGATCTCGTAGATCTGCGTCTCCATGGGCAGCGCCTCCTTGCCCTCGCCGGCGGCGACGAGGCGCTCGCGGTTGACCAGGATGGCGATGGACAGGTTCTCGACCGTGAAGCCCTCGCGCACCGTCTCTGTGCTGCGCGAGGAAATCTCGAAATTGGTCAGCTCCTCGCGGCGCGTGTTCTCTTCATTGGAATTGTTGCCAGAGGGCGTGGCGGAGGCCTGCTGCTGAGGGATGTTCTGCTGCACCGAGGTGGCCTGCTGCTGCGACCGGTTCTGCGAGGTGCCGCTCTCCCTGACGACCCGCACGGAACGCTCCGTCTTGGAACCGGGGTCGTAGGTCGTCTCGTTCATCGTCACGCGGTCCGTGTCGAGCCGCGAGGAGACGCTGATCTGGAAATTGTCGATGCCGAGATAGGGCGTCAGCGCGCGGCGGATCTTGGCCTCGGTGTCGCGGTTGAGCTGGTCCTGCAGCATCGCCTTCTTGCCGCCGGCGGCATTGGACGGATCGTCACCCGCCGCGAGCACGGCGCCCTCGGTGTTGAGGACGGTGACATTGTCCATCTTCATGCCCGGCAGCGCCGCGGCGACGAGATGACGGATGGCGTCCGCGCTGGATGTGTCGGAAGCGTTTTCGGTGCGGATGACGACGGAGGCGGAAGCCTGCTGCTGCTCGCGCCGGAAGGAGCCGCGATCGGGCAGCACGATGTGCACGCGGGCGGCTTTCACGCCCTTCATGGTCTGGATGGTGCGGGCGAGCTCGCCTTCGAGCGCGCGGACCTTCGTCACCTCCTGCATGAAGGAGGTAAGGCCGAGCGAATTGACGTCGTTGAACAGCTCGTAGCCGGAGCTGGAGCTCTGCGGCAGGCCCTTCTCGGCCAGCAGCATGCGGGCGCGCGCCGTGTCGGCGGGGGCGACCAGCACGGCGGTGCCGTCGGCATTCACGTCGAAGGCGACGCCGGCGTCCTTCAGCGCCCCGCCGATGCGGGTCACATCCTCGCGGGTCAGGTTCGCGTAGAGCGTCTCGGTGGCGGGCCGGCTGAGGAAGTACGCGCCGAGGGAGATGGCGCCGAGAACGGTGAGACCGATCAGTCCGAGCGCAATGAGGCGACGAGCGCCGAGCTGGCGCAGGTTGCTCAGGAGCCTTTCGAACTGCTCGCGACCGATCATCTGGCTTTCCGCTCCGTTCCTGTCACCTCCCACCCACATGGCGGGAGTTCCTCAGTGTGGCCGCGTGACGCCCCGGGGCGGGGGGAGCCCGGGGCGTCAGCTTCGACGAACGCGTCTCTCCCGGGGGGGCGGGGTGGGACGCGGGCGGCGCGGGGGGACCGCGCGGGGGCCGTTTCGGCGGGGGGACACCGACGGCCCGAAAGCACCATGCAGGGGCGAGCTTGCCTGGAGGTTGCTTCGGACAAGAGGGCAATGGGCGGCGCGAGACTGCCTGCGTGGCGGGGCTCGGGGATGCGCAGGGACGGCGCGGCGGCGGGCACGAAAAAAACGCCACGCTCCGGGGGGAGCGTGGCGCGGTACGCCGAAATCGGCGAAAGGCACTTTTAGTAGTTCGACATCCCTTGGATCAGCCGCGGAAGAGGCTGAGCACGCTCTGCGAGCTGGAGTTGGCGATACCGAGCGACTGAATGGCGAGCTGCTGCTGGGTCTGCAGAGCCTTCAGACGGGTCGATTCCTCTTCCATGTTCGCGTCGACAAGCGCGCCGATGGCGCGGTTGTTGGCGTCCTGGAGGGCCTGCACGAAGTTGGTCTGCGACTCGATACGGCTGGTCAACGAACCGAGGTTGGTCGACGCGTCGGTCAGGTCGCTCAGGGCGTCGTCGACGATCGACGAGAAGTTCGCGATCTTGGCGAGGTCGGCCTCGCTCGAGGTCAGGGACGAGATATCGATGTCCATGATCGAGCTGACGGTTGCGACACCGTCGGCCGTCGCTCCCACGCGCGCCTTGTCCAGGAGACCGAGGTCGTCGGTACCCGAGGCTTCGAGCGCGTTCTTCAGCGCGGTGGCCGCGCCGGTGAGAGCCGTCTTCTTCGTCGTTTCCGCGGTCGTGTAGGCAGCGTCGCGGGTGTTCTTGGCCGTCGCATAGGCGGAGTCACGGGCGGCGACAGCCGCGGCGTCCATGGAGCTGGCGGCGAAGTCGGTGTCCGCGTCGCTGATGGCGGTGTTGTAGTCGGTATCCGCCGTGGTCTTGTCGGTCTCGTACGTGGTCGTCGCCGTGGTCGACGCGCTGGTGTAGGTCGCCGATGCGGTGGTCACAGCGGAGCTGACCGCGGTGTGGACGGTGGAGTTCTCATCGAACAGCTTGAACGCGCTGGTGTCGATGGTGATCTTGTTCACCTGCACTTCATCGCCGGTGCGGGAGAAGGAAGCCACAACCGCCTTGTTCGCATTGTAGCTGGTCTCACTGGAGTCCACTGCGAGCCAGTTGCCGCCGGAGATGACCGTGGCCTTGGCGTTGCTCTTCATCTCGTTCAGCAGGCTGCTGATTTCGGTCTGCAGCTTGGCGCGGTCGGCGTCCGGGGACGCGGCCGTGACGAGTTTCTCCTTCACCTTCTGCAGCGCCGAACGGACGGTGTCGAGACCGGTGTTGACGGTGTCGACAGACGACTTGGCGAGGCCGAGGGAGTCCTTCACCGCGCCAAGCGCACCGTTGTCGGAGCGGGTCGTCGTGGCGATCGACCAGTAAGCCGCGTTGTCGGACGCCGAATTGACGCGGAGACCGGTGGAGACGCGGTTGTTGGTCTGGTCGAGAGAGTTGTTGATGGTCCGCAGGGTCTGCAGCGCGACCATCGACGAGGTGTTGGTCATAAGGCTGGTCATGACGAAATGTCCCTTTGTTTGGAGTGATAGGTTTCAAGGGGACATACCGGGCTGAAACCGGCATGGCAGAAGCGGCATCATGCCTCTGGACGGAGGCCCCACATTGGGCGACCTCGGGGACGGACCCACCTGGGAGCCCGCGTCCATCTGCCATGAGACGACACTCGCATGGGAACCTTGCGCGAAGCTTGCAGATGGATGGCCTCGCGACGAAATCGTGGCGGCCGTCGATTCCATGGAAGGGGCGATGCGGAGAATTGCTTCACGCGCCGCCGCCGGCGGGTCCGTGGGAGCGCCGCCAAAGGAAAGGGGCGGCCCGCTCACGCCGACCGCCCCGGAAGGAGCCATGGATGTTCACGCCTAAGCGTTAATAGAAGGAACGCACCAACCCGCCGACCAGCAGGTTCCAGCCGTCGATCAGGATGAAGAACAGGATTTTGAACGGCAGGGCGATCACCGCCGGCGGCATCATCATCATACCCATCGACATCACCAACGTCGCCACGATCATGTCGATGATCAGGAACGGCAGCATGATGAGGAAGCCGATCTCGAAGCCGCGGCGCAGCTCGGAAATCATGAAGGAAGGGATCAACACGCGCAGCTCGACGTCCTCCGGCGCGGCGGAGACCGGCTGGCCGCCGGCGGCGGCGAGATCGGCGAAGGTCTGCAGGTCCTTCGGGCGCACCTGCGAGAGCATGAAATCCCGGAACGGCGCGGCGACGCGGGTCATCGCCTCCTGTTCGGTGATCTCGTTGGCGGTCAGCGGCTGGATGCCGTCCTTCCAGGCGCGGTCGAAGGTCGGTCCCATGACGTAGAAGGTCATGAACAGCGACAGCGAGATCAGGACGAGGTTCGCCGGCGTCGATTGCAGGCCGAGACCCGAGCGCAGGAAGGACAAGGCGATGACGAAGCGGGTGAAGCTCGTCACCATGATGAGCAGACCCGGCGCCACCGATAGCACGGTGAGCAGGGCGATCATCTGCACGATGCGCCCGGAGGCCGCGCCGCCCCCGGCTTCGTTGAGAAGTTCCGACAGGCTCGGCGTCTGCTGTGCCAGGGCCGGCAGGGCGAAGACCAGGCCGGCGGCGAGCGATAGCCCGGCGATGAGACGCCGGCGCGTCATTGCACCACCAGCGTTTCGATCACCAGTTCCTCGACATGGCCTTCCGAACGCAGGCGGGCGCGCTCATTGAGATCCTCGCGCAGGTGAATGAGGCCGCTCGGCCCTTCCAGCTGGCTCAGCGGAATGGTGCGCAGATAGGCCACCACATCCTCTTGAATCTGCGCGGCGGCGATCTGCGGGTTCGGCAGCGCGCCGTTCTTGTAGATGATGGAGGCCTCGACGCGCACGAAAGCGCCGCTCGGCGCCGCGAGATTGGAGATCATGGGCTTCAGCGGCTCCATCATCATGTCGGGGGCGGAATAGCGCAGCGCCGGCTGGTCCGGTTCGGCCGCCTCCTGCTCCTTCGCCTTTTCCGACAACGCCTTTTCGACCGAGGAGGCGAGCTTGACGCCGAGGCCACCGCCCCCGGCCGCGGCCAGCAGGGTCAGAAGGCTCAGCGCCAGGATCACGCCCAGCTTGCCGCCACCACTCGTGCTTTCCGGTTTGGCTGCCTGTGCCATTGCGGCCCCGCCATCTATCCAAGGGTCAGAAGGGAACAACCATGTCGTAGATGCGCTGGCCCCAGGCCGGCTGCTGGACATCGTTGAGCCGGCCGCGGCCGGCGTAGGAAATGCGTGCTTCGGCGATGCGGTCATAGGCGATCTGGTTGCCGCCGGTGATGTCCAGCGGGTTCACCATGCCGGCGATGGTCAGCACGCGGACCTCGTAGTTCACGAGGATTTCCTGCGAGCCGCGGATCATCAGATTGCCGTTGGGCAGCACCTGGGTGACGACCACGGCGACCGACAGGCGCAGCTTTTCCGAGCGGTCGATCGTGCCCTTGCCCTTGGCTTCGGTGTCCGAGTTCATGGTGAGCGAGCCGGTGGCCGAGCCATAGCCGCCGCCCCAGCCGTAACCCTCGGCGCCGGCAGCGATATCCAGCCCCGCATCCTGCGCGGACTTGCGCGAGCGGCCGGTCTCGTTGTCGAACGAGGCCTTGTCGTTGAGCGCGATGTCCACCTTGAGCGTGTCGCCGACCTTGGTCGCGCGGATGCTGCGGTAGAGGCTCTGGCTGTCCTGATCCCAGGTGGAGGCGAAGCTGCGGACCGGCGGCGGCGGGTAGCTCATCGGAATGGGATCCGACTGGGCCTGGATGCCATAGCCCACCGGCGTCAGCGACGGGCCGTTCGCCAGGCTGTCATATTTGTCGGTCTGACAAGCACTTAGGCCGATGGCGGTGAGCGGCAGGAGGAGCAGTCTCATGACGCCTTGTCCTGGCTGGGGGCGGTCGCCGGCGGGGCCTTGGCGGCATTGGCGCGCTTGGCGATGCCGACCATCACGCCTGTGAGGCGGGCGGCGCGAGTGGAGTCCATCTCGTTGAGGATGGCGCTGGCGACGCGCGGGTTCAGCTTGGCGAGGATGGCGGCGGCCGGATCGTCGCCCATCACGGTGAGCTGGGCGGCGGCGGCGTCGGGCCGCATCTGCGAGATCACGGCGATGACCGACTCATCCGCCTTGCGCAGGAAATCCTCGCGGCGGGTCAACCACTTCTCATATTCGGCGCGCTTGGTCTCGAGCTCCGCGATACGCCGTTCGAGGTCCTTTTCCATCGCCTCGATCGCCGCCTTCTGGCGGGCGAAGCGGGCGTCGCGCGCGGTGTCGATGATGCTGGCGCAATATTGCTCGGTGTTGCTCGCACTGGACGGCATGGGCACCGCCGAAGCCGGCGTCTGGGCCGGCTGGGCCGATACGGGAGCCGCCGTGTTGGCGGCCGCGGATTCGGCGCGGCCGTCGTGGAGTGTCGGTGCAGTGAGGAGGACGATCAGGCCGAAGAGGATCGCCAGATGCGAGGCGCGGCTGACGAAGCCGCGCACCGGCAGATGCGCGGTATGGCCGCCATGACCGGCCCGCGCCGGCACCGCTATGGGGTCCTGGTCGCCCCAGCTCTCTTCAAACGCGGAAGACTGTCGCATCGCGAAGCACAGTGCCGCCGAGACGAGGCCGAAGGCTCCGCCGAGCATGAAGATGAACAGGTGCGACAGGATGGTCACGATGCTCATGGGGGTATCCTCGCGGAATGGGAC
>JAEZMI010000255.1 GCA_023414975.1 Pseudomonadota bacterium
GAGCAGCGCACCAACGTAGCCCTTCAGGAACTCCTCGAGCCAGATGATGCTCTCGAGATCCAAGTGGTTGCTCGGCTCCTCGAGGAGCATGACATCCGGGCGCAACAGGAGGATGCGCCCGAGCGCAACGCGCATCTTCCAGCCGCCGGACAGCTTGCCGACATCGCCGTCGATCATCTCCTGCGAGAAGCCGAGACCGGCCAGCACCTCGGCCGCGCGCCCCTCCAGCGAATAGCCGTCCAGCTCCTCGAAGCGCGCCTGCACCTCGCCATAGCGCTCGATGACGGCATCCATCTCGTCGGCGCGGTCGGGGTCGACCATGGCGGCCTCAAGCTCCCGCAGCTCGGCGGCGATGGCGCTCACGGGGCCGGCGCCGTCCATCACCTCGGCCAAAACCGAGCGGCCGGCCATCTCGCCGACATCCTGGCTGAAATAGCCGATGGTGGTGCCGCGATCGACCGAGACCTGGCCCTCATCCGGCGCCTCCTGCCCGGTGATGAGGCGGAACAGCGTGGTCTTGCCGGCGCCGTTGGGGCCGACGAGGCCGATCTTCTCGCCCTTCAGCAGCGAGGCGGAGGCCTCGATGAAGACGATCTGCTTGCCGTTCTGCTTGCCGATGGAGTCGAGGCGGATCATGTCGCGGGGGCGTCCTGAAAAAATGCTGCCGCGCGATTAGGCCATTTGGCGCGCCAAGGAAAGCGCGCGCGGCGCGGCCATGCTATCGCATGGGCTCATGACCTCGCTGTTGCGTCTTCTGCGTCTGCCGCTCGACATCCTGCTGACGCTGCTCGTGCTGCTCGACGAGGCCGTGCGCCCGCTCTACCGGCCGCTGCTGCGCTGGGTGGCCGGCCTGCGGCTGATGCAGGGTTTCGAGCGCTGGGTGGCGGGCCTGCCGCGCCCGGTGATCCTCATCCTGCTCGCCATTCCCTTCGGCATCGCCGAGCCGCTGAAATTCGTCGCGCTGTACTGGATGGCGGAGGGGCACGCGCGGACCGGGCTGGTGACGCTGGTCCTGGCCTATCTCGCCAGCTTCATCCTCGTCGAGCGCATCTACCGCGCGGGCGCGGCGAAGCTGATGAGCTATGCCTGGTTCGCCTTCCTGATGTCGCGCCTCATCGCCATCCGCACCGCTCTCCTTGCCTGGGCGCGGTCGACGGCGGTGTTCCGGATCGCGCAGAACGTGCGCGAGAATGTGCGCCGGCGCGTGCGCGGCTGGTTCGGCTGAAGGCCCGCGCTGGGGGCAAAAAGAGCCTCTCACGCGCTGCCATGCGCAGGCTCGCCCTTCATCATCGCCGGGCGGTGCTATAATGTGGCGTTAAGGTGGCGGGAATCGCGGGACTGGCGGGGAGTGCGGTTGTGCGTTTGCGGGTGTGGTCGTGCATTCTCGGGGCCGGCCTTGCCGGCGCCCTTCCGGTCGTGTCGGCCGATATCTGGTCTGTAGGTATCCCGTCGGCACTGGCGCAGGAAAGTGGGAGCATTCCGCTCGCGGCCTTCGTCAAGACCCATCGCGCCTCGGTCGACTACAACCCGTTCTATTTCGTGAACGTGGCCATCGGCGACCCGACCAACCCGGTGAACCATGTTCTCGTGGATACGGGGTCGACCGGCCTCTACATCCTCGAACAGAACCTGCCGCCGGGGAGCTACACGACGTCGTCCCTGCAGTTCAATTACGGCTATTCGAGCGGGAACCAGATCGCCGGCAATATCGGCTACGCGACGGTGTATTTTCCGGGCGCGACGGACAGCAGCGGCAACCCCATCACGCTGGGGACGGCGGCGCCGATCGCCTTCGGCGTGATCTCCAGCTTCACCTGCAACAGCTACAACCCGAACTGCGCGGGCTATCGCGCCGTCTCGGCCAGCACCAACCCGAGCAATTTCGGCTGGAACGTCGACCAGACCGGTGTGATGGGCGTCGCCTATTCCGGCGGCCAGACCGTGTTCAACCCGCTGGCGCAACTTTCCGGCAGCTATGCCAACGGTTTCATCATGCAGGCGAACCAGGCGATGGGCACGACCGCGCCCGCTCTGGTGGTCGGGCTCACCGCGGAGAACACCGCCGGCTACAGCTTCACCACCTTCGCTTCGCAGGGGAACACGGGCGGCAATATCGGCCTGCTCGCCTGGAACACCAAGAGCATCCAGACCTGCTTCACCGCGGCGAATTCGACGGGCTGCCTGCAGAGCGTGTTCGATTCCGGGGCGGGCAACGCTACTTTCGAGACCGCCGCCACCGGCGGGCCGAACTCCTCCGTGACGGCGACGGCGCCGACGCCGGTGACCATCGGCGTAGAGGGCGTCATGTCCTTCCAGTCGAGCCTCGGCAGCTACAATTACGCGCCGCAGCACGGGGCCACGCTCGGCTACAACACGGGCAACGAGATCTTCCTCTATTACACGGTCGCCTATGACTACCTGAACGGGCGCATCGGCTTCCTGCCGGTCGCCAGCATCGCGGCGGGCGAGACGGTGTTCACCGACGACAGCCAGCTCGGCCTGCCCGGCGCCGGCGTGATCGTGCTCGGCTCCATGCAACTCGGCCCCAACTTCGTGTCGAGCCGCGCCATCAATCTTGGCGAATCCACCTATCTGGAGATCGGCTCCCCCTCGATCATCGTCAACGGGTCGGTCACGCTGAACGGCTCGCTCTCCTCCACCGAGACGGCGCAGATCAGCCTTTCCGGCATCGAGGGCCAGTCCAACCAGTTGACGCTGAATGGCGTCAGCCTGTTCAGCAGCACCCTGCCCATCACCGTGCAGGACATGACGCTCTCGGTGAACGGCGTCCTGCCGGGCGCGCTGAGCATCGCCCAGCACGCCACGCTCGGCGGCACCGGCATCATCGTCGGCAGCCTCGATGTCGGGAACGGGGCGGTCGTCGCCCCCGGCAATTCCATCGGCACGCTGACCGTCATCGGCGACGTGACCCTGCGCAACAATTCCACCCTGTCGGTGGAGCTGGGCGCCCCCGGCGTCAGCGACCGGCTGGTGGTGGTGGGCGACGTGAATGTCGAGAACATCAGCCTGAACGTCGCCCAGATGCCGAACACGCTACCGGGCCTCGGCACCTACACGATCGTCGCCGCCACCGGCACCGTCACCGGCGGCTTCGGCAGCCTCACCGCGCCGGGCTTCGGCTCGCTGAGCGCGCCGTTCCCCTTCCTTCTGGCCGGGCTCTCGGCGACGCCCTCCTCCCTCGCCATCGACCTCACCCGCAGCGCGGTGAGCTACACGGCCGCCGCGCTGACGCCCAACGAGACCGAGGTCGCGACGGCGGCCGACGGCATGAGCG
>JAEZMI010000294.1 GCA_023414975.1 Pseudomonadota bacterium
GCAGCGCGCGCAGGTGCCGGCGATCTCGATCACCGGGGTGCGCGGGGTGAAGCCGGCGGCGCGCGTCGCCCAGGCGAGATCGCGTCCCATGGCGTGCGAGGCGACTTCCGAGGTGAGGCCGCAGCTCTCGCAGATGAGAAAGACGATCACGTCGTCCGCGGCATGCGCGCGCCCGCAGGCGAGATAGGCGTTGCGGCTCTCGATGCGGTGGACCAGCCCCTGGGCGAGAAGGAAGTCCAGCGCGCGATAGACCGAGGTGGGCGGGGGCTTGTCGCCGGCGGCGCCGAGCCGTTCCACCAGATCATAGGCGCCGAGCGGCACATGGGTGTCGGCGAGCTGTTCCAGCACGCGCCGCCGCAGCGGCGTGAGGCGGGCGCCGCTCTGCGCGCAGGCCTGCTCGAAGCGCGTCATCACCCCCGCGACGCAGGCGGTGTGGTCGTGCCCCTCATCATGCGCCGGCCCGTGGGCGTGCGGGGGCGTGTGCCCATGGGTGCGCGCAGGAGCGTGCTCATGGGCATGTGCCTGGTGGCGCGGATGGGCCTCGTCCGGGTCGACGGGCTGGGAAGCGGTCATGCCGCCAATATAGACGCTCCGGCGGACTCCCGCCATGAGGGCCGCCGCCATGAGGGGCGCCGCCATGAGGGCGCGCCGTGGCGGCGGCCGGCCTCACGCCGTGATGGCTTCCGGCAACGGCACGGTTGCGCCGCGGATTTTTGCGGCGCACCATCCTGGCCACAGGCCTGACGAGACGCCATGATCGCGGGCCAGAGTGAGACGGGTGGCCGCGCCACCCGCCCGGCATCACACAAGAGGAAGCGCCTATGTCCTTGAAGGGTAAGAACGCCGTCATCACCGGCTCCACCAGCGGCATCGGCCTCGCCATCGCCCGTGGCCTCGCCGCCGAGGGCGTGAACGTCACGCTGAACGGCTTCGGCGACGCGGCGGCGATCGAGAAGGAGCGCGCGGGGATCGAAAGCGAGTTCGGGGTGAAGGCGGTCTATTCCGGCGCCGATCTCACCAAGGGCGCCGAATGCGCCGCGCTGGTGGCCTTCGCCGAGAAGGAGCTGGGATCGGTCGATATCCTCGTGAACAATGCCGGCGTGCAGCATGTGGCGCCGATCGAGGAATTCCCGGACGACAAGTGGGACCTCATCATCGCGCTGAACCTCTCCGCCGCCTTCCACGCCATCAAGGCCGCCGTGCCGGGCATGAAGGCGCGCAAATGGGGCCGCATCATCAACACCGCCTCCGCCCATGCGCTGGTCGCCTCGCCCTATAAGGCGGCCTATGTCTCGGCCAAGCACGGCATCGCCGGCCTCACCAAGACCGTGGCGCTGGAGACGGCGACCTTCGGCATCACGGTGAACGCGATCTGTCCGGGCTATGTGTGGACGCCCCTCGTCGAGAAGCAGATTCCCGACACCGCCAAGGCGCGCGGCATGACCGAGGAACAGGTGAAGAAGGACGTGCTGCTCGCCGCACAGCCGACCAAGGAATTCGTCACCGTCGAGGAGGTGGCGGCGCTCGCCGTTTTCCTTGCCACCGACGCGGCGCGCTCCATCACCGGCTCGCTGCAGCAGATCGACGGCGGCTGGGTCGCCGAGTAAGCCGGGAGGATCGCCGCGTGGCCGAGCCCAGAAAGACCGCGCGGCCCCGCCGCGCCCCGCCCTCCCCTGCCACCGCCACGGCGACGGACGGCGCCGCGCGTTCCGACGCAGCCACGCCGGCGCCCGCGCGCGAGACTCCGCCCCCGGCCAAGGGCAAGGCGGCGGCCAAAAGCGGGGCGGCCAAAGCCAGGACGGCCAAGAGCGCGGCGACGAAGAGCGCGGCGGCGAAGAGCAAGGCAACGACGGCCGCAGCCGGCGTCCCGGCCAAGGCGCCACCGCGCCGCGCGACCGCTGCCACGCTCACCGCCGGGAAAGCCGCCACGGCCAAGGCCGAGGCGGCCGTCGAGGCGCTCTCCACGCCCTCCGGCCCCGGTATGGTGAAGGGCGCGGGCGACGCGCCCGAGCCCCGGCCCCACAAGCCCGGCGCGGCGGCGCTGAAGCCGATCAATCTCGCCCTGCAGGGCGGGGGCGCGCATGGCGCCTTCACCTGGGGCGTGCTCGACCGGCTGCTGGAAGACGGACGCATCGCCGTCGAGGGCATTTCCGGCACCAGCGCCGGGGCGATGAACGCCGCCGTGCTGGCGACCGGCCTCGCCAAGGGCGGCAATGAAGGCGGGCGCCAGGCGCTCGACGCCTATTGGCGCGACGTCTCCAAGGACGGGCGCACCAGCCCGCTCCAGCGCACGCTGCTCGACCGGCTGATGGGCAACTGGTCGCTCAACGCCAATCCGAGCTACATCGCCTTCGACATGATGAGCCGGTTCCTGTCGCCCTATGACTTCAACCCGCTCAACATCAACCCGCTGATGGAGCTGATCGAGCGGCATGTCGACTTCCCGGCGCTGCAATCCTGCCGGCACGTGCATGTCTTCGTCAGCGCCACCAATGTGCACACCGGCAAGGCCCGCGTCTTCGCCCGGCATGAGCTGACGCCCGACGCCATCATGGCCTCCGCCTGCCTGCCCTTCATGTTCCAGGCGGTGGAGATCGACGGCGTGCCCTATTGGGACGGCGGCTATATGGGCAACCCCGCGCTCTACCCGTTCTACAACGCGGTGAAGACCGACGACATCCTTCTGGTCCAGATCAACCCGATCATCCGCCGCGAGACGCCCAAGACGGCCCGCGACATCAGCAACCGGATGAACGAGATCACCTTCAACGCCTCGCTGCTGGCCCAGCTGCGCGCCGCCGAATTCGTCACCCGCCTGCTCAAGCATGGCAGCCTGAAGAAGAAGGACGACGGCGTCGACGGCTATCGCGACCTGCGTCTGCACCGCATCGACGGCGCGGAAAAGCTCGTGGCGCTCGATGCCTCCACCAAGATGAACGCGGAATGGGACTTCCTCGTCTATCTCAAGGAGATCGGCCGCGAGGCGGCGGACGCCTTCCTCGCGCGGCATTTCGACGATATCGGCGTGCGCTCGACACTGGATGTGCATGAGGAATTGCGGCGCAGCTGACGGGCCCGGCGGCGCGCCCGCCCTCGACGCGCCGCCCGCTTTGTGGTGGGAAGGGGCATGAGCGCCCGCGCCCCCCGTTTCGCCACACCGCGCCGCCCGGCACAAAGCCCATCGGCGCCCCAGACTTTGACGCCAGACAATGCGGGCGCCGCCCCCTTGCGGGACGCCCCTTTGCGGGCCAACTCCTCGGCGTCGGCCGCGCCGGCGGCCTTCGACATCGCCAGCCGCGTGCTGCACCGGGACGGGATGATGCTCGTCATCGACAAGCCGGCGGGGCTCGCGGTGCATAAGGGGCCGAAGGGCGGGGAGACGCTGGCCGATTATCTGCCGGCGCTCGCCTTCGGCCTGCCGAACCCGCCCGAACTCGCGCACCGGCTCGACAAGGACACGTCGGGCTGTCTCGTGCTCGGGCGCCACCGCAAGGCGCTGGCCGATCTCGGCAAGGCCTTCGCCGACGGCACGGTGCGCAAGACCTACATGGCGGTGGTGCGGGGCGTTCCCGCCACGCCGCGCGGGCGCATCGAATTAAAGCTCGCCAAGCGCTCGCCGACGCGCGGCTGGTGGATGGCGGTCGACCCCACGGGGCAGGAAGCGGTGAGCGAATGGGTGCTGCTGGCGGCCGGCGAGGGCTTCGCCGTGCTGGCGCTCTCCCCGCTCACCGGGCGCACGCATCAACTGCGCGTCCATCTCGACGCCATCGGCCACCCGATCCTCGGCGACGCCATCTATGGCGGCGGCTCGCGCCTGCCGGGCGGGCCGATCCTGCATCTTCACGCCCGCCGGGTGGTGGTGCCGCAGGCCAGGGGCCGCGACCCCGTGGAGGCCCGCGCGCCGCTTCCCGGCCATATGCGCGCGACGCTGGAACGGGCGGGCATGGACCCCGCCATGCTCGAAGCGGCGGCGGACGCCCTCACCTTCGCGCCCCGCTGAGCCGCGCCGCTCAGACGAGGTGCAGGCCCGGCTTGAGGCTGCGCGCCATGCGGGCGCCGAGCTGGCCGCAGCCGATGAGGCCGGGGGTCGGGTGGACGATGATGTTCACCGCCATGGCGGCGAGCCGCGCCTCGTGCGGCGGGTGCTCCTCGAAAGCCTCTCGGAAGGGGGAGGCCGCGAAGAAGGGCGCGAGACCGGCCGACACGCCGCCGGCCAGAAACACCCCGCCCCGCGCATTGAAGATGAGCGCCAGGTCGCCGGCGACGCGGCCGAACAGACGCAGGAACAGGTTGCAGGTGGCGAGCGCGCCGTCGTCGCCGCGCCCGGCGGCGGTGATGACGGCCTCCGGGGAAATCGCCTCGCCGGTGAAAATATGGTGGATGCGGGCGAGGCCCGAACCCGACAGCGCATGCTCCACCACCACCGGGCCGAGCTCGCGGACCAGATGGGCGAGCAGGCGCGCTTCCTCGGCCGTCGTGGCGCCCAGCCGGGTGCGCCCGCCTTCTCCGGTGATGACGGTGGGCACGCGGGTGGACTGGAGGAGGCCGGCGACGCCGAACCCGGTGCCGGGCCCGCAGACCAGCACCGGCCCGCGCGGCTCGGCCAGGCCATTGCCGACCGCGATGAGATCGCCCGCGCCGAGCGCGGTGACGCCATGGGCCAGCGCCTCGAAATCATTCACCGCGGCGAATTTCTGCCAGCCGAAATACCGGCGGATGGCGCGCTTGGAGAAGGACCAGTCGCGGTTGGTGAGCTTGACCAATTCGAGGTCCGCCGGCCCCGCCACGGCGAGCACCGCGCCGCCGATGGCCGCGACCACCGCCGGATCGCGCGCCGCAAGATCCGCCTCGATCATCGCCTCGAAGCCGCGGAAGCTGTCGTTTCGGTGGATCTGCACATCGGTCGGCACGCCGTCGACACCGACAACCGCCAACCGGGACGAGGTGCCGCCGATATCGGCGATGAGTATGAGGTGGGCCATCAATCCGCTGCCAATCCACGCTTGTTCGACTCGCCGGGCGGGCCGCCCCACGGTGGCCCGATAGGAACCAATCTTCGGCCCTTCGACAAGGCCCACAGGGGCGATGCCGGGGCAAAGAGCGGGCCCGCCTGCCACAAGTCGCGGGGGCGCCCTCCGGTTCAGGCCGGCGGGTGCGGCCGCGCCCCGCAGCCCTCGGCGCGAACGGCGCGGCGGTTGCGTTCACGCCCGCTCCGGCCTAGTGGCTTGGCGATGAACGATGCACCCCGCCCCCCGCGCCGTCCCGCCC
>JAEZMI010000315.1 GCA_023414975.1 Pseudomonadota bacterium
ATGTCGCGGGTGGAGACCGAGCCGTAGAGCTGGCCGGTCTCGCCGGCCTGGCGAACCAGCACCACGATGGTGCCGTTCAGCTTCTCGCCGACCTTGGCCGCCTCGTTCTTGAGTTCGAGGTTGCGGGTCTCGAGCTGAGCCTTCATCGACTCGAAGCGGGTCTTGTTTTCCTTGGTCGCGCGCAGCGCCTTGCCGGCGGGCAGCAGGAAGTTGCGGGCGAAGCCGTCCTTCACGCGCACCACTTCACCCATCTGGCCAAGCTTGGCCACGCGCTCCAGCAGAATGACTTCCATTTCAGTTCTCCATTCGATCGTTCGATTTTTGATGAGGTCAGGCTTCGTTGGCGGCCGGTGGGGCGCCGGGCCCGCCGCGCCGGAAGCGGCGGCGAATGCCGAAGAGGGTCTCGACGCCGCCCAGCAGCGCCAGCAGCGCGAAGGGCCAGCCGAGGGCGAGGGCGGCGATCCACACCGTGCCGAGCACGAGCGTGCGGCCGGCGGCTCCCCGCGTGATCCAGTGCAGCGTGGCGAGGCCGACAAAGGCGAGCGCCATCACCAGCGTGGCGCTCAACAGCTCGCACAGCAGCCCGACGAAACCGGAGGCTAGCGCCGAACCGAGGAAAGCGCCGGCAAGCAGGGCGACCGACGCCGCCGGAAGCGTGATGGCGGCAAGGTCCGGCCACGGGCGTATCAGGCGGCCGGACATGCGCGCGACATGGGCGGCGATCCACAGATTGGCGAGCTGCGTCACCATGGTGATCAGCGCCGCGGCCGGCGGCATCACCGCGACGAGAAGGTCGATGAGGCGGGCCGCATCCGCATCGGCGGCCGGGTTCGCCGCCAGCATCGCCTCGAATAACGCGCGCAGGGCGGCCTGATAATCGTCGAAGCTGCCGGCGACGAGAGGGATCAGCGCCGCGACGGCGAGGCAGCCGAGCACGGCGGCCGCCAGCAGGATGCGCCCGACCGGGAACCACAGCAGCGGACCGTCCGGCGTCTCCTGCCGGGCCATCAGTGCCAGATAGGCCAGGACATAGGCGGGAAGACCGACGCCGGCGACATAGGCCAGCATGAGCTCAAGGCCGAAGCCGAGCCCAAGCGCCACGGCGGCGGCGGAACCGGCGACGAGCGCGGCGATCTGCGACCAGCCGAGGCCGACGATGAGAATGGGCAGAGGCGCGAGATAGAACAGGGGCAAGGCCAGCGCGGTTCCGGCGGACACGGAGGCCACCAGAAGAGCGGACGCCGCACCGGCGCCGAAGGCTATGAGCCACACCTGAACCATCGACGAGCTGTCCCGCTTGGGCGGTTAGAGGCGGATCGACGTCCACCCCAGCCAAGGCCCGCGGGACCACCCCGAAGACCTGTCGTTAAATGCGCGAACCGTGCCCGGCGAGGCCGGGCGAGGTCTTTCACGAACCGTTCCCGGCACAGCCGGGCGACGTTCTTTACGAACCATCCCCGGCCAAGGCCGGGGATGGAAGGCGTCACGCGATCAGCGGATCACGAAGGGCAGCAGGCCGAGGAAGCGGGCGCGCTTGATGGCCTGGGCCAGCTCACGCTGCTTCTTGGCGGACACCGCCGTGATGCGGGACGGGACGATCTTGCCGCGCTCGGAAATGTAACGCTGCAGCAGACGCACGTCCTTGTAGTCGATCTTCGGCGCATTGGCGCCCGAGAACGGGCAGGTCTTGCGACGACGGAAGAAGGGACGGCGCGCGCCCGACGAATTCGCGGCAGCGCCGCCAGTACTACCGAATGCCATCACTCAGCCTCCACGCTGGCCGGAGCCTCTTCACGCTCGCGGCGCGGGCCGCGATCACCACGGTCGCCACCGAAGCCGCGACCACCGCCGAAGCCACGGTCGCCGCCGAAGCCGCGATCACCGAAACCGCGGTCGCCGCGGTCGTCACGGTCGCGCTTCTGGAGCATCACGGACTGACCTTCCTCCAGCGTCTCGACGCGGATGGTGAGGAAGCGCAGCACGTCTTCGTCGAGGCGCATCTGGCGCTCCATCTCGGCGACGGCCGGAGCCGGGGCGTCGATGTTGAGCAGCGAGAAGTGCGCCTTGCGGTTCTTGCGGATGCGGTAGGTGAGGGTCTTCACACCCCAATATTCGGTCTTGGTGACCGAACCGCCATTCGCCTCGATAACGCCCTTGAAGCGGGCGGTGAGTTCCTCGACCTGCTGCGCCGTCACATCCTGGCGCGCGAGGAACACATGCTCATAAAGAGCCATGTCTCGTGCCTTTCCTTTGGGTTCCGCACTATTGCGGCCATCATCCCGGCGCCGAGCCCTTCGAGCCTCGGGAAAGGCTCGAACAATCTCGAAGGCGGGGACACGGGACGGCGGAGATCGGGTGATTCCTGCCGCGCCGGCAAAAAGCCAAAGCGCAGCCGTCCGTTCAGCCCCCGGCCGGGACTGACAGTGGCGCGCTTATACGCGCAATCGCTGCGAAATCAAGAGCCGATGGTCCGGGCGCCGCCCACCCGTGCCCGTTCGCGGCCCCGCGCTCCGTGAATTTTCACGACGGGGCAGCTCTCCACGAACACCCGGTTCCGGCCCGCCCGCTTGGCGGCATAGAGAGCGGCGTCCGCACGCTGGAGGAAGGAGGCGGCGTCGTCGTCGTGACGAAGAACGGCGACCCCGACGCTCGTCGTCAAGGCGATCACCTCGCCATGCCTGACGATCCGCATCTCGGCAATGAGCCGGCGCAGGCGCTCGGCGGCCTGCACGGCCTGCCCGAGATCGCTCGCGGAGGCGATAACGGTGAACTCCTCCCCACCGAAGCGGAATGCCATGTCCGTGTCGCGCTTGCCCCGTCGCAGCGCCTTGCCGATCAGCCGCAGCGCCTCGTCCCCGGCTTCATGGCCATGGATGTCGTTGACCTTCTTGAAGTCGTCGATGTCGAACATCATCACCGCCATGCTCTGGCCGCGCCGGATGGCGATCTCCATCCGCTCGTCCATGGCCATGTCGAAGCTGCGCCGGTTCGGCAGCCCGGTGAGCGCGTCCGTGAATGCCGCCTTCTTCAGATCGGCCAGCTTCAGCGGATCGCCCAGCGAATCCCGCGTGAGAAGGATCATCGCCAGTATGGTCATGCTTGCGCACAGGCTGACGACCGGCATGAGGATGTCGCTGCCGCTGCGGTGGACCTCGCCATACCCGTGGAAATAATGCAGCGCCAGATAGGCATAGAGGAGGGAGTTGGCCGCTATCAGGGCCGCGATCCCCCGGGAGACCCGCCGCATCCGGGCCGGTGCCGACCGGCCCAGCCAGACGATGAGCGCCGCCGAGGCCAGCCCGATGGCGACCGCGAGAAGACTGCCGAGGAGGGTGATGGCTTCGAACATGGCTCCTGAATAGCCCTGCCGGCTTGCTTCAGGCTGCCGTGGATGGCCGCGGCTTTTGCCGCCCGCCGCTTGACAGCCGCTCCCCATCGGTGTTCCTGCGCCCGCCCATTCTTAACGAAGGGCTAACGTCGAACGGATGGAACGTCGAACGGATGGATGGCGGCAGGACATGAGCAGCGCCTTTGTTTTCCCCGGACAGGGCAGCCAGGCTGTCGGCATGGGCAAGGCCCTCGCCGACAATTTCGCTCCCGCCCGCGCGGTCTTCGAGGAAGTGGATGAGGCGCTGGGCGAAAAGCTCTCCGCCATCATGTGGGAAGGCCCCATCG
This sequence comes from Pseudomonadota bacterium, assembly GCA_023414975.1. GTDB lineage: Bacteria > Pseudomonadota > Alphaproteobacteria > Rhizobiales > Xanthobacteraceae > Ancylobacter. The sequence continues at coordinate 3,676 of JAEZMI010000315.1, forward strand.
AGACGCTGACCCTTACCGCCAATACCCAGCCGGCGCTCATGGCGGCCTCGCTCGCGGCGCTGCGCGTGCTGGAAGCCGAGGCCGGGCTCGACCTCGCGCGCGACGCCGCCTTCGTGGCCGGCCATTCGCTCGGCGAATATTCGGCGCTCGCCGCCGCCGGCACCTTCACCATCGCCGACACGGCCCGGCTGCTGCGCCTGCGCGGCACCGCCATGCAGGCGGCGACCCCGGTCGGTACCGGCGCCATGGCGGCGATTCTCGGGCTCGACTTCGACAAGGTGGCCGCCGTCGCCGCGGAGGCCGCGGCCGGCGAGGTCTGCGACATCGCCAATGACAACGCGCCCGGCCAGGTCGTGGTCTCCGGCAACGCCGCCGCCGTCGCGCGGGCCTGCGAGATCGCCAAGCGCGAGGGCGCGGCCCGTGCCGTGCTGCTCAGCGTTTCCGCGCCCTTCCATTGCAGCCTCATCGCCTCCGCCGCCGACGCCATGGCCGAGGCGCTGGCGGGGGTCGAGATGCGCGCGCCCAAGGTGCCGCTGGTCGCCAATGTCACGGCCACACCGGTGACGGACCCGGCGGAGATTCGCGCCCTGCTGGTGAAGCAGGTGACGAGCACGGTGCGCTGGCGCGAAAGCGTCGCCTTCATGGCCGGCGCGGGCGTGACGCGGCTGGTTGAGGTCGGCACCGGCAAGGTGCTCTCCGGCCTCACCAAGCGCATCGCCCGCGAGGTCGCTTCCGCCAATGTCGGCACCCCCGAGGACGTGGCGGCCTTCGCTGCCGCCCCCGCGGTGGCGTGACCCTCACGGCCCGAAACAGGAGATCTCCGTGTTCGATCTGACCGGAAAGACCGCTCTCGTCACCGGCGCGACCGGCGGCATCGGCGGCGCCATCGCCACGGCGCTGCACGCGCGCGGCGCCACCGTCGCGCTGTCGGGCACGCGCCGCGAGGTGCTGGAGGCGCTGGCCGCCCAGCTCGGCGAGCGCACCCATGTGCTGCCCTGCGACCTCTCCAACACCGAGCAGGTGGAAGCGCTGGTGCCGCAGGCCGAGGAGGCGATGGGCGTCCTCGACATCCTCGTCAACAATGCCGGCATTACTCGCGACGGGCTGTTCGTGCGCCTGACCGACGAGATGTGGGACACCGTCATCCAGGTGAACCTCACCGCCGGCTTCCGCCTGACGCGGGCGGCCGCGCGCTCCATGATGCGCCGGCGCACCGGCCGCATCATCGGCATCACCTCGATCGTCGGCGTCACCGGCAATGCCGGGCAGGGCAACTATGCCGCCGCCAAGGCCGGCATGATCGGCATGTCCAAGGCGCTGGCCAAGGAAGTGGCGGCGCGCGGCGTGACGGTCAACTGCATCGCGCCGGGCTTCATCGCCACGCCGATGACCGATGTGCTCAACGACAAGCAGCGCGAGGCGATTCTCTCCGCGGTGCCGGCGGCGCGCCTCGGCACGCCGGAGGACATCGCCGCGGCGGCCGTCTACCTCGCCTCGAACGAAGCCGCCTATGTCACCGGCCAGACGCTGCATGTGAATGGCGGCATGGCGATGATCTGAGAAGGCACGATCTGAGAAAGCATGATCTGAGAAAGCACGTGGAAACCGGCCTTCCCACGCCTTTCAAGGGCGCTGGTTTTGCCAGATGAAGTGTGCTAACAGCCGCCACGGCTCACAGGGGTGGACACCGCCGGAACCAGCGGGGCTGTCCGGTCACTTCCTGTAATCGGGGCAGAAAACAGGCCGCCAAAACCGCGTGCATACGCGGGGGCCAGATGGAACAACGTAGCAACCTCCGGATACGGACGAGGGTGAACCGATGAGCGATATTGCCGAGCGCGTGAAGAAGATTGTGGCCGAGCACCTGGGCGTCGAGCCCGAGAAGGTCACTGAGAATGCGAGCTTCATCGACGATCTCGGCGCGGACAGCCTCGACACGGTCGAGCTGGTCATGGCCTTCGAAGAGGCCTTCAACTGCGAGATCCCTGACGACGCCGCCGAGACGATCCTGACCGTCGGCGACGCGATCAAGTTCCTGGAAAAGAACGCGGCCTGAGGCCCGTTCCGCGCGCCGCGACGGACCACCGTCGCGGCGTTCCTTGTGTGACGTTATCCGGAGACATCGGATGAGGCGTGTCGTCGTTACCGGCCTCGGCATGGTGACGCCGCTTGGATGCGGCGTGGATGCCACCTGGAAGCGGCTGCTGGCGGGCGAGAGTGGCGCCGGCCGCGTCGAGAATTTCGAGGTCTCCGACCTTCCTGCCAAGATCGCCTGCCAGATTCCGCGCGGCGACGGCTCCGACGGCACCTATAATCCCGACCAGTGGATGGAGCCGAAGGAACAGCGCAAGGTCGACGAGTTCATCGTCTATGCGATGGCCGCGGCCCACCAGGCGCTGGACGACGCCGACTGGCACCCGACCTCCTATGAGGACCAGTGCGCCTCGGGCGTGCTGATCGGCTCCGGCATCGGCGGCCTTCAGGGCATCGCCGAGACCAGCCTCCTTCTGCAGGAGCGCGGTCCGCGCCGCGTGTCTCCCTTCTTCATTCCCGGCCGCCTGATCAATCTCGCCGGCGGCTATGTCTCGATCGCGCACGGCCTGAAGGGGCCGAATCACGCCGTCGTCACCGCCTGCTCGACCGGCGCGCACGCCATTGGCGACGCGGCCCGCCTCATCGCCTTCGGCGATGCCGACGTGATGGTCGCCGGCGGCACCGAATCGCCGATCAACCGGCTGGCGCTCGCGGGCTTCGCCGCCTGCCGCGCGCTCTCCACCAGCTATAACGACACGCCGACCAAGGCCTCGCGCCCTTACGACAAGGACCGTGACGGCTTCGTCATGGGCGAGGGGGCGGGTGTCGTGGTCGTCGAGGCGCTGGACCACGCTCTGGCCCGCGGCGCCAAGATCTATGGCGAGATCATCGGCTATGGCATGTCCGGCGACGCCTATCACATCACCGCCCCTTCCGAGGACGGCGACGGCGCCTATCGCTGCATGCAGGCGGCGCTGAAGCGGGCCGGCATCACCGCTGGCGATCTCGACTACATCAATGCCCACGGCACCTCGACCATGGCGGACGAGATCGAGCTGGGCGCGGTGCAGCGCCTGCTGGGCAACGCCGCCGCCAAGGTGTCGATGTCCTCCACCAAATCGGCCATCGGCCATCTGCTGGGTGCTGCGGGGGCGGTGGAAGCGATCTTCTCGCTGCTCGCCATCCGCGATCAGGTGGCTCCGGCGACGCTGAACCTCGACAACCCGTCGGTGGAGACGCCGATCGATCTGGTGCCGCATACGCCGCGCGCGCGCAGCATCGACTACGCGCTGTCGAATTCTTTCGGCTTCGGCGGCACCAACGCCTCGCTGGTCTTCAAGCGCTACGCGAACTGACCGGCCGGGAAGGGCAGGGGACAAGGCCGGGCTTTTCCCCTCCCCGGATTCCCGCTTTCGCCATATTCGGGGGTAGTCTGCCTGTGCGTTACGCGGCCGGCGGACGCCAGGGCCTTCTCGGGTTGACCGGAAAGGCCCCGGCTTGTGGTTCTACGCATTTTCTTCCCGCGAACCGGAAGCCACTTCGCTCGAAAATGCACTAGGCGAGGAACCCGATGACCGATCAGACGCCTCCCCCGCCGACGCCCGCTCCCGCCGATAAGCCGGCCGCGGCATCGGACGCCGCGGGACCGGCAACGGCGGCTGGGACCTACAGCGCGCCGCCGCCACCCAAGCCGGTGAAGAACCGCCGCGCCTCCCAGCGCGCGGGCCACCCGCTCGTGGTGGCCGGAAGCGCCATCTTCACCCTGCTGCTGATGGTCATCCTGCTCGGCGGCGGGGCGCTGTGGATCGGCCTCAAGCGCTACGACGCCCCCGGCCCGCTGCCGCAGGACACGGCGATCATCATCCCCGGCGAATCGGGGCTGATGGATATTGCCGACCTGCTGGTGAAGCGCGGCGTGATCGACGACAAATGGGTGTTCGTCGGTGCGGCGGTCGGTACGCGCTCGTCCGGCAAGCTGAAGGCGGGCGAGTATGAGTTCGCCGGCCATGCATCGATCCGCCAGGTGCTGGACACGATCGTCTCCGGCAAGGTGATCGAATACAACGTCACCATTCCCGAGGGGCTGACGTCGGACCAGATCGTCCAGCGCCTGCTGGAGATCGAGGAGCTGTCCGGCGTCATCCGGCAGGTGCCGCGCGAGGGCAGCCTGATGCCGGACACCTACAAGGTGACGCGCGGCACCTCGCGCGAGGACGTGCTGCGCCGCATGGCCCGCACCCAGGACGCGCTGCTGAAGGAAATCTGGGAGAAGCGCGACCCCTCCATTCCGCTCAAATCGCCCGAGGAACTGGTGATTCTCGCCTCCATCGTCGAGAAGGAGACGGGGGTCGCGCAGGAGCGGCCGGAGGTCGCGGCGGTCTTCATCAACCGCCTGAACAAGAAGATGAAACTGCAGTCGGACCCGACGATCATCTACGGGCTGGTGCGCGGCAAGGGACGGCTCGACCGCCCGATCACCCGCGCGGACATCACCACGCCGACGCCCTTCAACACCTACACCATTCCCGCGCTGCCGCCGGGGCCGATCGGCAATCCCGGCCGCGCCTCGCTGGAGGCGACGGCCAACCCCGCGAAGTCCAAGGCCCTTTACTTCGTGGCGGACGGCACGGGCGGGCACGCCTTCGCGGAAACGCTGGAGCAGCACAACCGGAATGTCGCGCGCTGGCGGCAGATCGAGCGCGAGCGCAAGATCGACCCCGCGAACCAGCCGGCCGGCACCTCGGGCAATACCGGCGCGACACCCGATATCGACTAGAGCGCGGTCCGATCCGATTGAACCAATCCGATCGGCGGATCGCCCTCGAACTCCACGACCGAGGATGCGCGATCCGATCGGCCAGCGACGCAGGCTGAACGGCGCATGCTCAAGGGGGGCGCATGCTCATGGGGGCGCAGGCTCATGGGGCGGCGCTTCTTCTTGAGGCGCCGGGGCACCCTCGCTATGGTCCGCGCGCCGCACAGGTGCGCGGTGGGGGAGACAGTATGGCGCTTGCCAGCATGACGGGCTTTGCCCGCACCCAGGGTCAGGCCGGGGCGTGGCAGTGGGCCTGGGAAGTGAAGTCGGTGAACGGCAAGGGGCTCGATCTGCGACTGCGCCTGCCTACCG